>JARLHH010000254.1 GCA_031292335.1 Candidatus Limnocylindrales bacterium
CCTCAGCGTGCCTCGAAGGAGCGCTTCGACAGGCCGTAGAAGTACCCCTCGATCGCGTAGTCCGGCGCCTCGTCCGGCTTCGCGACCGCGCCGAGCGTCACGAAGATCGGCGCGAAGTGCTCGACGGTCGGGTGGGCGAACGGCATGCCCGGGGCCTTCTCCCGGAAGGCGAACAGGGCATCGAGGTCGCCCCGGTTCAGGGCTTCCGTGGCCCACTGGTCGAAGTCGACGGACCACTGCGGTGCGCCGGGCCTGCCCAGGAAGTAGTCATGGATGAAGGGCAGGCCGTGGGTGAGGAACCCGCTGCCGACGATCAGCACGCCCTCGTCACGGAGGGGCGCAAGGCTGCGGCCCACCTCGAACAGGTGCCGTGGGTCGAGGTCGGGCATCGACATCTGGAGGACGGGGACGTGGGAATCCGGGTACATCGCCTTGAGCGGCACCCACGCCCCGTGGTCCAGGCCACGCCCACGCTCGAGGACGTGCTCGTTCGCCGGCATCAGCGCCTTGACCCGTGCGGCGAGCTCCGGCGCCCCCGGCGCGTCGTACGTGATCCGGTAGTAGTGATCCGGGAAGCCGTAGAAGTCGTAGACCAGCGGAACGCGCTGCGTCGAGCTCAGCGCGATAGGGGCTGTCTGCCAGTGCGCGCTGACGATGAGGATCGCGCTCGGCCGCGGGAGCGACCCGGCCCACGATCCGAGCTCGCCCATCCACTCCGCGTCCTCCAGCAGCGGCGGCGCGCCGTGCCCGAGGTAGATGGCCGGCATCGGCCGGGTCTCCGCGGCGCGGCCGGGGATCCCGGCCTGGGAGGCGGCGCTCGCGCCCGGCCGCTTGGATGGCCCGTCTGTCACTCGCATCCCTCCACGTCGGCGGCGATCACTCGTCGCTGAACCGCTCTTCCTTCCAGGGATCGGCTTCGTTGTTGTAGCCGTAGCGCTCCCAGAAGCCGCGGATATCGTGGTCCAGGAACTCCAGCTCGCGGACCCACTTGGCGCTCTTCCAGAAATAGCGCTTCGGGACGACCAGCCGCAGCGGGTAGCCGTGCTCCGGCGCGAGCGGCTTGCCCTCGTAGCGATCCGCCAGCAGCACGTCCTCGTCGTCGAGAACCTCGAGCGGCATGTTCGTGGTGTAGCCCTGCTCGCAGTGCACGAGGACGTGGGTCGCCTCGGGCCGGACCTGGGCCAGCTCCAGGATTGCCCGGATCGGCACGCCCTCCCAGGTCGTGTCGAGCTTCGACCAGCGCGTCACGCAGTGGATGTCGGCGGTGACCGTGGCGCGGGGAAGCGCCTGGAACTGGTCCCAGGTGAACGTGATCGGCGCCCCGACCAGCCCGTGGATGCGGAGGTCCCACGCGACCAGGTCGGCCTTGGGGACGCTGCCGTAGTGGAGGACGGGGAACTTCTCGGTCAGGTACTGCCCGGGCGGGACGCGCGACGCCGTCGCGGGATCCTGGCCGCGGGCTCCGAAGAGGCGCTCGAACATGGGGTGCTCCGTGCGGGTGCCGGAATTCTCGCCGATCGGCGACTTGTGGTCCACGACATGACCTTCGGGTGATGGTCCACGGATGCCCGCGAGCCGTTACGCTTCGCCACATGCAGGATCAGGGCCGCATTCCCCGGGACGCCGCCGCCCGAGCGGCCGTCGCCGGCCACCGGATCGTGGTCGTGATGCCGGCCTACAACGCCGCCCAGACCCTGGAGCGAACGTACGCCGACATCCCTCACGACCTGGTCGGACGGATCGTGCTCGTCGACGACGTGAGTCGGGACCAGACCGTCGAGATCGCGAAGCGGCTTGGCCTGGACGTGATCGTGCACCGCCAGAACCGCGGCTACGGCGGGAACCAGAAGACCTGCTACGACGCGGCCCTGGACCTGGGCGCCGAGGTCGTGGTCATGCTTCACCCGGACTACCAGTACGACGCGACCCGGATCCCGGCCCTGGTGGAGCCGATCCTGCGGGGCGACGCGGACCTCATGCTCGGCAGCCGATTCCTGGGCGATCCGCGGGCGGGCGGGATGCCCGGCTGGAAGTACATCTCCAATCGCTTCCTGACCGGCCTGGAGAACCGCGCCTTCGGCCTGCGGCTCTCGGAGTACCACACCGGTTTCCGGGCCTACTCGCGCCGTCTGCTGGAGACGATCCCGTACCACCGCAACTCCGACGACTTCGTGTTCGACCAGGAGCTGGTGGCGCAGGTCGTGGCTGCGGGTGGCTTCCGGATCGGCGAGATCGCCGTCCCCACGCGGTACTTCGAGGAGGCGAGCTCGGTCGGGTTCCGCCGCAGCGTGGTGTACGGGCTCTCGACCCTGCGGGTGATCGCCCGGTTCGTGCTCCACCGCGTCCGCCTTCGGCCCTCCCCGAAGCTGACGCCGCGCACGCCCGGCGACTGACGCCGGACCGCGGGCAGGGGAGACGGTCGGTGCGCCGGTCGCTGCTGCGGGGCGGGCTCGGGATCGCGATCTCCGTCGTCTCGCTGTACCTGGTGCTGCGCCAGGTGGACCTGGCCGCCGTCGGCCGGGTGCTCGGGAGCGCGGCGCCCGGCTGGGTGCTCGGTGTTACGGCGTGCATCTCGATCGACGTCCTGTGCCGGACCGTCCGCTGGCAGGGGCTGCTCGCCCCGATCCAGCGCGTCCGGTTCGTGCCGGTCCTGGGCTACCTCCTGGTGGGCTACCTCGCCAACAACGTCCTGCCGGCGCGCCTGGGCGAGCTGGTCCGGAGCCACTACCTGGGCGACCGCGAGAACATGAGCCGCGCCACGACGCTGGGCACGATCGTCGTGGAGCGCGTCGTGGACACCGCCGTCCTGGTCGCGATCGCGTCCGCGGCGATCCTGCTGCTTCACGTCCGGGGTGTCGTCGCAAGCGCGGTCCTGGTGGGCCTGGGCATCACGGGCTTGCTGATCGTGGGACTGGCGGCCGCGCTGGTCGCCCATCGGCTCCCGTACGCGGACCGGGCGGTTGCCGCCGTCGAGCGCTGGCCCACGGTGATCAGCCTGGCCGGCCGGCTTCGCGGGGGCCTGGCCGTGGCCGGCCGGCCGCGGACGGTGGCGGTGGCGGTCGGCTGGAGCGTGGTCGCCTGGAGCGCGACCGTCGTCGGGTTCGCGGCGGCCGGCCAGGCGGTCGGCGTGGAGCTCACCTGGGGTCAGGCCGCGCTCCTCGCCGCCGGCGTCTCGCTTGCCACGGCGATCCCGGCGGGACCCGGCTACCTGGGGACGTTCGAGCTGGCAGCGGTGCAGATCGCCGCCGTCTTCGGGGTCGGCGCGGATCCCGCGGTCGCCCTGGCCGTGCTGGTCCACGCCGTGATCCTCGTCCTCACCTCCGTCGGTGGGGCGGTCGCGCTGCTTCTGCTCGGCTGGCGCCGGAAGGCCGGGGTCGCGGCTATGGCGCCGAGCGCGCGATGACGTACGTGGTCGCCCAGTTCCCGAGCGCGTCCCGCGCCTTGACCTCCAGCGTGATCGCCTCGCTCCGCGGGATGCCCGGCACGATCAGGCTGCGGGCCGTGGTGAACGCCGTCGCGACCTGCCATGGACCGGTCCCCACCCGGAGCTGGACCCGGTAGCCGGACACGCCGGCCGGGTCCACGGCGGCCGGCCAGCGAGCCCGCCAGGAGCTCGACGTGCCGCTCCACCAGACCGTGGGCGGGGCCGGGATCACGGGACCGGTCCGGTCCAGGATCACGGTCGCGCTGCGCGGCAGGCTGCGGGTGCCGCCCGTGTCGATCACCTCGACCCAGACCCGGTAGGTCCCGTCCCCCTTCGCGGCCAGCTTCCAGGCGACGGGCGGCCGCGGCGCGCCCGGGCGCGCGGGGTCGAGCAGGTCGGGGAGTGGCATCGGGGCAGCCCACGTCTTCCCGTCGTTCGAGAGCCGCACGCTGGTGACGGGGCGCGACCCGGGGTCGGCGCTGACAGTGACGGGGACGGTGAGCCACCGCGAGCGCGGTGGGAGCGCGACGGCCAGCACCTTCGGCGGGCCGAACATGGACTCGATCAGGTTCAGGTAGCCGGGAAGTCCGCGCTGGTAGCCCAGCGCCCAGACCCCGATCCCTGCGAGCTGCCGGTCGATCGCGAGCTGGTACTTCGGGACGAGGCTCTGGGGCGTGTCGTAGAAGGTCTGCTTCCAGGTGCCGCTGGCCGCGTCCTGCGAGGCGAACCAGGTCACCGATTCGCCCGGGTCGTAGTGGAGCGTGGCGCTTGCGGCCGCCAGCTTGTCGAGATTGTGCTCGGGGAAGAACGAGCGTCCGCTCGCCGTCGAGGGATCGCCCAGGGCCGGCCCGGTGGTCGGCCAGGTCATGCCGTAGAACGGCAGGCCGAGGATGATTCGCCCGTTCGGGACACCCTGCGCCGCGTAGAGGCCAAGGGAGCCGGGCAGATCGAGGCTCGTGCTCGAGCCCCGGTACTGGAGCGGGGCGATGGCCCCGGGAACGGATCCGGACGAGCGGTACGCGTAGCCCATCAGGAAGACCCGGTCGGCGCCGTTGTCCACCGCCGCCTTCGCCATCCGTGCCCCCGACGTGTTGCCGTTCGTGGCGACCGAGACGGTCGCGGCCGGGTTGTCCTTCCGCAGCGCGGCACGCAGGTTGCCGACGAACGACCCGTAGGCCGGGAACCACGTCCCGGCAATCAGCTCGGCGTCGACGTTCACGCCGTCGGCGCCGACATCCGCCACGAGGGCGCGCAGCCCGGCGATCGTGGCCGCCTGCTCCGCAGCCGACCCGAAGAACGCGGCGTTCCTGGCATTTCCGAACGTGGTGAACGTGATCTCGACCCGCACGCCGTGCTCTCGCGCCGTGGCGGCGATTCGCCGGCCCCGCGCGGAGGTGATCGCCTTCCAACCGGCCGTCGTCTTGTCGAGGGCGCCCGTGCTGTCCTGGGTGACCGAGAAGAGCGAGATCACCGAGATGGCGTTCCAGTCAAGCGAGGCCTCGATCCGCGAATCCATCTCCCAGTAGGGCAGGTAGCCGTAGACGTCCCCGGACAGGTGGGCGCTCATCGGCGACGTGGGGCTGCCGATGATCGGTCC
>JARLHH010000255.1 GCA_031292335.1 Candidatus Limnocylindrales bacterium
ATCTGAGCGTCCTTCCGGTAGATCGGGACGTCGGATGGCCCGTCGTCCCGTTCAGGCGCAGCGTCCTCCCGGGAACCTTTCGGTCGGGTGACGATGCTGAGCGATACCCCCGCAGGGCCGCTCTGGCTGCGGCTCCTCGCCTCGGAGGCCCCCCGAGCGACCCATCGGCCGTAACGCATTCGAAAGACTCCGTCAGCGAAACTGCGGGCATGACAGCGACACCCATGCAGGCCGCCGCGGCCGGTTCGGATGCACTCGCCGGCCGGGCGCCGCTCGGCGACCCGCAGGACCGGCCCGCCGGTCCGGCCGGCAAGCGCGACCATCGGCTCGGCATTGGGTGGCGTGCCGTATCGTTCGCACGAGCCGACATGCGTGGAGTCGAAGCCGCTGGGCAGACAGGGTGAGGATCCTCGTCGCGGAGGACGACGCGTCGCTCCGTGAGATCCTCGTCCTGGGGCTCGAGGACAACGGCTTCCGCGTGGACGCCGTCGAGCGGGGTGACGACGCCATCGACCAGCTCAGGTTCTACGAGTACGACGTCGCGGTCCTCGACTGGCGGATGCCCGGCGCGTCGGGCATCGACGTGGTGCGCTGGGCGCGCCGCCACGACCGTCCCACCGCGCTCCTCATGCTCACGGCCCGCGACACGCCACCCGATCGGATCGAGGGTCTGGATGCCGGGGCCGACGACTACCTGGTCAAGCCGTTCGACTTCGGCGAGCTCCTGGCGCGGATCCGCGCGCTCCAGCGCCGGCCCCGCGGCGTGGACACCCCGGTGATCGCTCGAGGCCGGATCACCCTGGATCCCGTCACCCGCGTGGCGGCCGCGGATGGATGTCCGCTCGCCCTCACGCCGACCGAGTACAACATCCTGGAGCTCCTCATGCGTCGCTGGCCCGCGGTGGTGGACCGGAAGGCGATCGCCGAGCACGGCTGGCGCGACGAGACCGACCCCCTCGGCTCCAACGCCATCGACGTCCAGGTGAGCCGGCTGCGCGCGAAGATCCCCGGCGCGGGCGTCCGGATCGTCACGGTACGCGGCGCCGGGTACCGGCTGGACGACGCGTGACAGCTGGCCCGCTCCAGCAGGTCCGCCGCGCGTCCATCCGGGTCGCGTTCGCGGCGACCATGGTCGTTGTCGTCGCCTACCTCGCGGTTGCGGTCGCCGTCGTGGTTCTCGTGACGCGCAACCTGACCGTCCAGATCGACGGGAACCTCTCGAACGCGCTCGCCCAGATCACGCGTGGAAACGTTGGTCCGCCACCGGGCGGCGGTGGGTTCGACGCTCCCCCGCCCAAGGTGCCGTTTGGCCCGCCGGTCATCGTGTGGACCCGCCAGCCGGACGGAAGCGTGATGGGCAGCCGGTCCGACGCGACGCTTCCCGCCGCCTACTCCACCGTGGGTGGTCCCGTAACCATCCAGATCGGGAACGCCTCGGTCCGGATCGAGGGCGCGCCGGCGGGCGACCGGTACGTTGTCGTGGGCCAGAGCACCGAGGCCGTGTCCCAGGCGCAGGGCACCGTGATCGTCGCGGAGATCGCCATCGGCCTCGTCCTTCTCATCGCCACATTCCTCGGCGCCGTCACGATCGGCCGGCGCGTGGCCGCTCCCATCGAGCTGGCGCGGCACCGGCAGCTCGAGTTCACGGCCGATGCGTCGCACGAGCTGCGCACCCCGCTCTCGGTGATCGAGGCGAACACCAGCCTCGCGCTTGCCCGCGACCGCGACGCGGCCTGGTATCGGGCGGCGTTCACGCGGCTCGACGGTGAGACGCGGCGGATGCGACGCCTCCTCGAGGACATGCTCTGGCTCGCGCGGTTCGATTCGCTCCAGGGTGCGCCACAGTCCGAGCTCGTCGACCTCGGCGTGCTCGCCGAGCAGATCGCGGATCGGTTCCGAGCGGTGGCGGAGCTGCACGGGCAGACGCTTGCGCTGGACCTGGAACCAGGCCCGCACGCGGTGAACGCTCCGCCGGAGTGGCTCGATCGCCTGGTCGGCGTGCTCCTCGACAACGCGTGCAAGTACACGCCCGATGGCGGGATTGTGCGGCTGTCGGTTGGGACGGACGGC
>JARLHH010000256.1 GCA_031292335.1 Candidatus Limnocylindrales bacterium
AGGCTCGACTCACGCCCGCGGCCGGCGTCCCCCTGTGATCGCCCGCAGCGCAGGACGCGGGCGCGCCGCTGCGGGCCTTCGCGCGGGAACAGCCCAGGCGGTACCCTCGGCTGGCCTGCCGAAGAGGTACCCCTGGCCGAACTCGACCTGGAGCTTCTCGAGGACTGCCCGCTCGGCCTCGGTCTCGATCCCCTCGGCAACCACGTGACAATCGGTCGCGCCCGCGAAGTGGAGGAGCGCCACGATGAGCGCCTGCCGGGCGAGGTCGGCGTTCACGCCGCGCACGAGCCCGATGTCGACCTTCACGAACTGCGGCCGGAGCTCGACGAGGTGGCTGAAGTTCGCGACTCCGGCACCGGCATCGTCGACCGCGAGGCGAAGGCCCGAGCCGAGCGCCACGAAGGCGGACCGGAGCGCCCCGTAGTCGTCGATGGTGTCGTGCTCGGTCACCTCGAGGACGATGGGGCCCGTCCGGGCGGCGAGGATCGCGCGGAGCTCCACGCCGGCGACGATCAAGGTCGGTGACACGTTCAGGCTCAGGAACCGCTCCGCGGGCAATGCCACGGACGCGGCGACGGCGGCGCGCAGCGTGACCGACTCGAGCTCTTGCTCGAGCCCACACCGGCGAGCCTCGGCGAAGACCCGGTCCGGCGGCGTCCCGTCGTCGAACCGGGTGAGCGCCTCGTAGCCGATCGGCTCGCCCGATGCAAGCTCGACGATCGGCTGGAAGACCGGATGGAAGGCCGCGTCGTCGATGATGGCCTGGATGGTCGCTCGCGTGGCTGCCGTCCCGCTCGTGAGGGCGACCGACGGCGCGAGGAGAGCCCCCGCGAGCGAGGCGAACTCGAGGATCGCCGGCAGGCGCTCGGTCAGGATGGCGACGGCGTCAGGATCGCGGGAGCCGACCGTGAGGAGACCGATGAGGGACGTTCCCGAACGAACCGGCGCATACGCCTGGCCGCGCAGGCCGATTGCCAGGTGGTCGGCGAGGTACGGGTGACCGGGCCGCGGCGCCCATTCCTGGACCCATGGACCCTGCTCGGCGCGCG
>JARLHH010000257.1 GCA_031292335.1 Candidatus Limnocylindrales bacterium
CCCGCCGGACGACGAGCCGTACCCGCCATACCCTCCGATCGTGGGTCCCGGCGACGAGACGGCGGCCGGCGCATCCCGGCCGGACGCCCAGGCCGCCGCGAAGCGGTCATACGTTGCACGGGCCGCCGGACCGAGCGCGGTCGGCTGGAACCCGCCGGTCGGGCGGTCGGAGGCAAAGACACCCACCGCGTCCGCCCCGAGCTCACCCGCGAAGTCCGGGTCGCACTCGGCCATCGTCGAGCCGATGAGCGCGCCCACGTGAAGACCGGCCGCGATCATGGCCTGCCGGAAGGCGACCCCGTCCGGGATGTGCGAGGCAAGGATGATCACGTCCGGATGGGCGGCCGCGAGCTGGCTCATGACGGCTGGCCAGCCCGGCAGGACGAGGTCGTAGGTGATCCGGGCGACGATCGGGACGCCCGCCGCGCTCGCCGTCGAGGCGGCCGCGTCGGCGACCGAGGATGCGTAGTCGTCCCGCGCGGACACGATCGCGAGGCGGAGCTGGGACGGCGCCCGCCCGAGCCGCGGCGCGAGCTCCTGCGCCGCGAACGAGGCGGAGTTCGCGCCGAGGTTCGTGCCGCTCGCGCCGACGCGGAACACGAGCGGGAGCCCGCGGCCTGTCAGGCGGTCGGCAACCGCCCCGGTCTCCCAGTAGAGCATCCCGGCAGCGTCGGCTGCCGTGCTGGCGGGAACGGACAGGTCGGACGAGTAGGTGCCCACGACGATGTTCACGCCGTCGGAGCGCAGCGAGGCCATCACGGCCGGCGCCTGGTCGGCGCTCTCGAGATCGCGCACGTCGAGCTCGATCCGCCGCCCCGCCACGCCGCCGGCCGCGTTCACGAGGTCGGCCGCGATCTGGACGCCGCGGAGCTCCTGGCCGGCGAGCGACGCGGCGCCGCCCGAGATCGGGAAGACGGCGCCGATCCGGATCGGCGGAGGGCTCGACGGTGCAGGGGTCGCGCCGGCGGCACAGCCGGCCAGCGCCAGCGATGCGGCGACCATGGCGACGAGCGTGGCGCCCCGTCGCGATCCTCGCCGCATCACGGCTGCACCGTGAAGACGACGTCGGGCGTCACGACCCGCGGATCGAAGGGGTAATGGTCCGACGCGACGAACTCCGCGTGGAGGATGTGCGTACCGGGGGCGACCGTCAGGTCCTGCGTCGTCCCGTAGTTCATCGAGACCAGGTTGTTGTCGACGTAGAGGTGGATGTGGCCCTGGTCGGGGCGGACGGCGGTCGTCGTCGCGGCGACGATGGTCGCGCCCGTCAGCGCGACGACCACGTGGAGGGTCGTGCCGTGGACCACCTCGTTCGCGGTCGGCGACACGAGCGACAGCTGGGCCGGCGAGGAGAGGCGGGCCGCCCTCGCCGTGGAGCCCGGGGCCGCCGCGGATTGCGGCACGGCCGGCTGCGACGCGGCGCCGAGTGATGCCGGCGTCCCGGACGGGCCGGTCGTGCACCCACCGAGAACGATCGCCGTGATGACGGAGAGCGCGCGGAGCCCGGCGCGCGAACAGTGTCCCATGCTGGTCCTCATCTGCCGTGGTGCCGCGCGGGCGCGGCCGGCGAAGGTCGCAACGATACCGCCACCGGGCGCGCGGCCGGGCTCACTTGACGGTCACGTCGAACCGCGCCGCGAGCGGGTCGCCGTTCGGCGCCGGTCCGGAGATGGAGACGGTGTACGCGCCGGCCGGCAGCGTCGTGTCGGCGACGAAATGGCCCGGCTCGAGCTGGCGCGGCGTGAGCGGCGCCAGCGCACAGCCGGACGGGGCGATCTGCTCCGTCACCCGCTGAACCGGGAGCTCGGTGCCGGCCTGGTCGAAGAACGTGGCGTGCAGCTCGTTCGCGCCGGCGGTCCCCGGGTCAAGGTAGACCTGGACGGTCCGGCCGGACGTGAGCGCCGCGGTGTAGAGCGCGGGCAGCCCCGGCGCGGCGTTGATCGAGACCGACGAAGCCGGGCCCGCCGCCACCGGCGCACAGCGGGTGGTCACCGTGAGCGGCACCTCGACGGAGGCGAGCCCGTTGACCACGAGGGCGGTCACGGACCACGTGCCGTCGATCGACAGGTTCGGGCCGCTGGCGCTGAAGACGCCGGTCCCGGCTGCGGCAGGCGCAAGGTCCAGCCGCGACTCGCCGATGTCGGTCCGGGCCGGGATCGAGAAGCGGAGCGTGACCGACGTCGCCGGCACCGGAGCGCCGCTGTCGAAGTCGGTCGCGCGCGCCGAGAACGTGTTGAAGCCCGCGGTCCCCGGCGAGACGGTCAGGCTCAGGCGAACCGATGTCCCGAAGTCGTTGCCGGTGACCACGAGCGGCGCGGCCGTCGGCGCGGGGGACGCCGCCTGGGCAGCCGGCGCACCGCCGCCGCTCGCTTCGACCGGCGGAGCGAGGTTGACGAGCGAGGCGGACAGCACGAGCACGGTCGCGCCGACGACCAGCTCCACGGAGCCGGTGCGGCGCAGCCCTCCCAGCCGCCGCCCGGCGGCGGGCACGTTCACGAAGTGGTTCAGGGCACCCAGCATCGCGAGCAGGCCAAGGAGCGCCGTCTTGGCGATGATGAGCCTGCCGAAGTCGGTCGAGACCAGGTTGTCCAGCGTGCCGACCTCGGCGATCGCGCGGAGCAGGCCGGTCGCCCCGACGGTGACGATGCCGGCCGTGGCGACGTAGGCATACCGCCGCGCGGTGCGCGCCGTGGTGGCGCTCGGCTCGCCCCGGATCGCGAGCAGCAACCCCCCGAGGCCGCCGAGCCACGCGCCGACCGCGAGGATGTGCAGCCACTGGACCGCCACGCCGAGGATCGGGAGCGCCCCGGCCGCGGCGTGGCTCGCCAGCACGTCGGCGAACATCGCGCCGGCGGCGCCGAGCGCGGCGAGAACAAGCGCCGGCCGCCCCCACGCGGGCCGGGCCAGGAGGGCGGCGATCGCCAGACCCGCGACGCCGAGCAGGACGAGCCGCTCCACGATGACGGGGCCGAACGAGGTCCCGAGCGCGTCCGACAGGCCGACACCCGCATCGGACAGCTGCGCCGCGACCACCGCGGCGGTGCCGGCGAGCGCGACCAGCCAGGCCGCCGGAACGAGCCGCCGCGAGATCGCGGGCACGTCCTGCGTGACCACGGCCCCGAAGAGCGCCGCCCCCAGCAGCGCGACGAGGCCGAGATACATCAGCCATCGGCCGGCGATCTCGGCGGGCGTGGGACCCGCCGAGGAGGTCGATGCGCCTACCCCGCCGCCCGGCACCGACGCCGGCGGTGGGGCCACCCCGCCGACCCCGAACGCGAACGAGCCGGCGGCGACATGGCCGTCCACCGCCGAGACCGTCCGCCAGGCGACCGTATAGACGCCCGCCGGAAGCGCCTTCAGCGGGACGACCAGCTCCTCCTCGTTGTCGGGCCCGACGGCCGTGGGGCCCGACGTGACGGACGTCCCGGTCGTGTCGAGCACCTTGATCGACGACAGCTTCAAGTCCGGACGCTCGCCGAAGACGATGGAGACCTGGGTCGGGGCCTGGGCCAGGCTCGCGCCGGGGCTCGGGTTCGACGACTGGGGCAGGGCATGGGCGAACGCCACGCCGGCGAGGATCACCAGCACGAAGGCAGCCGGGACGGTGCAGCGAACGACCGCCCGGCCAACGTGGCGCACGGAGGCCCGACCGGCCGCCCGCGCGGCGTGGCGCACGCCCCGGGCCCTCACGCGGTGCCGGGCCGCCGGCGAACCGCGAGGAACAGGGCCACGGCCCCGAGAACGATGCCGATCGCCCCGACGAGGACGCCGACCTGCAGGGCCGTGCTCGCGTCGCTCTGGGCCGCTGCGGCGGCGGCAGACGCCGCGTCGGCCGCGGACTGCGCTGCCTGGGCGGCCGCGACCCCGTCCTGGCCGGGAGCCGCGCTCGCCGCAGGAGCCGCGCTCGCAGCGGGCGCCGCCGACGTCCGGGCGTCGATTCGATCGAGCCGGGTGACGATGTCCGAGATCGACGGGAGCTTCGTCGGGAAGTCGACCGTGCTCGAGTCGACGACCGAGTTGAAGGTCGCGTCGCTCGACGTGGCCGTCTCGTCGACGGCCGTCCCGTGGATCGTGCCCGTGAGATGGAACGTGTAGTCGCCCGGCACCGTCGGCGCGATCGGGGCCTCGTAGTCGCCGGGGATGCCAAGCCCGGTGTCGCTGTCGAACGCGTTGTCCAGGGACAGGCTGGACGACGTCTGCCCGGAGACGCTCACGACCACCGAGAGGTCGCCGTCCGGGATATCCGTGACGGGTCCGCCCTTGGCGTCCTTGACGATCACCTGGACGGCGTTCGCGGCTCCCACGTACGTGGGCTCGTGCGCCCAGCCCAGCGCGACGCTGTACGAGCCGAAGCTCTTGACGACGTGCGCCTCGGCGGTGCCGACGATGAGCATCGCGAGGAGCATCGCGGAGGTGACCGCCATGAGAGAGGCGGCCGAACGAAATCGCAATCGATGGGGCATCTGCTGATCTCCAGGTGGATCGAGCCGCGACACCGCGGCGCGGGCGGGAAGAAATGGACGCGCGATGCGGGCGCGTGCTGTCAGGCCGCGAGCGCTCGGGGCGGAGCCCGCCCCGCGATCCGGTGTCCTGCGATCGCCGCGTGGCGGCGCTCGACCCAGGGCGCGTTCGGACGCGCGCCGATCGCCGCGGCGCGAGCCGGACGGCGGCGGGCGGCCTCGATGCGCCCGATGAGGACGGCGCGGCGCCAGCGGTAGAGTGCATCGACCAGGGCGGTGGCCGCGGCCACGAGGGCAAAGAGCACGGCAATGCCGGGGAACCCGAGCGACCCCATGACGTCGAGACCGGGCGCCGGAAGCCCGACCGATATCCGCTCGAGGTTCTCGACGACGATGAAGAGCACGAGCGCCGCCGGGAAGATGGCGAGCCAGGAACGCCGGACGTGGCCGCCGAGGAAGCGCGCGCCTGCCTGCGGGGCGAGGGATTCGTTGCGGTCGAGTCGACGGGCCGTGCGTGCGAGCCGCGCGAGCCGCCAGACGCCAACGAAGACGAGGGCGGCCGAGAGTCCGGCCACGATGCGCACCGTGTCGGTCCAACCGTCGCCGTGACCGGTGCGGGCGAGGAGGGCCTGCCACGACGAGCCGTAGGTGAGGAGGAACGCGAGGTCGTGGGCGAGCACAAAGGTGACGGCCGCGAGGATGCCGAGCCGTGCTCGATCGCGCCATCCCCCGCCGCTCATCGCGGCACTCTACGCGAGGTGGGCGATCGCCGCTTCCGGCGCCCGCGATCGAGCGATCGAAGACGCCCGGTCCAGCCTGCGCGTCGTGGCAACCGCGCTCCCGAGGGCCTGGATCAGAGCGACGAGAGCGACTGGAACGTGAGCGCCAGCCCGACGACCACGACAACCAGCCCGGACGCCATCGGGAGGACGTCCATGGCGCGCCGCAGCGCGCCACCCCCTTCGACAAGTCGCCCGCCCCGCCGACGAACCAGGACTGCCGCGACCCCGATTGATGCCAGCGTCGCTGCGATCCCGAGGCCGAACGTCGCCACCAGCAGCACACCGAGAGCGACCTCGCGGAAGGCGA
>JARLHH010000258.1 GCA_031292335.1 Candidatus Limnocylindrales bacterium
CCGCGACCGTCTGGCGGCCGACGGGGCGCTGCTCGAGCCGGTAGCCGCCGGAGCCCGCCCGTGAGCGACCGGTTCGATGGCCGCGTCGCGCTCGTCACCGGGTCGACGGGGATGGCCGGCTCGGCCGCGCGCGCGCTCGCAGCCGAGGGCGCGCGTGTGTTCGTGGCGTCTCGCACGCCAGCGCACGCCCGCGACCTTGCCGGCGAGATCCGATCCGCCGGCGGCCTGTCCGGCTGGGTCGCTGCGGACCTGGCGCTCGAAGGGGCGGTCGAGGCCGCGGTCGAGTCCTGCGTCGGAACGTTCGGCCGGGTGGACCTCCTCTACAGCGTCGCCGGCATCAGCGGCCGGAGGTACGGCGACGGACCGCTCCACGAGACAACGCTGGACGGCTGGCAGGCGGTGCTGGCCGCGAACGCCACGAGCCAGTTCCTGGTCTGTCGCTCCGTGGTCCGCCGGATGCTGGCCCAGGACCCGCGTCCGGACGGGACCCGTGGTGCGATCCTGCTGATGTCGAGCGCCCTCGCCACGGACCCGGCGCCGGCGCATTTCGCGACCCACGCGTACGCGGCCAGCAAGGGCGCCATCGACGCATTCGCGCGGGCGGTCGCCGCTTACTACGCGCCCGACGCCATCCGCGTGAATGCGATCGCTCCGGGCCTCATCGCCACTCCCATGAGCGCCCGTGCGCAGATCGACCCGGCGATCCTCGCCTACCTGGCGCGGAAGCAACCCCTGGCGGGCGGACCGATCGCCGCGGACGCGATCACCGACGTCGCGCTCTTCCTGCTCTCGGACGCCGCGCGAATGATCACGGGCCAGGTCGTGCGGGTCGACGGCGGCTGGAGCGTCAGCGAGCCGAGCTGATCCGCCTCCCTCCCCGCCGGGTGGCAGGGGAGCCTGCCGCGTGGCTGGGCTACTGGAGTACCCGGTCAGCGACCCGCTTCCGCGCGCTCCGCTCCGTGGACCGCGGCCCCGATCGCGCCGGCCCACGTCCCGAGCTCCGCGGCGACCAGCTCGACCTGGTCGAGCGACGTGATCGTGACGCGGCGCCGGAGCTCGGCCCGGATCGGCTCGAACAGGACGTCGGCAGCCGCCGAGATTCCTCCGCCGATGACGACCTTGTCGGGGGAGACCACCACGACCGCGTTGGCGATCCCGATCCCCAGGTACCGGGCGATCCGGGCGATGCCGTCGAGCGCCCGGGCATCGCCCTCCCGGGCACGGGCGACCGCTTCCTCCGCCGTGGACGTGCCGCAGGCCGCGGCGATCTGGTCGGCGCGGGCGAAGGCCTCGAGGCACCCGCGATTGCCACAGCCGCACAGCGGCCCGTCCGGATCGATCGTCTGGTGCCCGAGCTCGCCGCCGGTGCCGTCGTGGCCCTGGTGCACGCGGCCGTCGATGGCGATGACGCCGCCGACACCGGTCCCCAGCGTCAGTCCGATCATCGACGCGGCGCCGCGTCCCGCGCCCAGCCGGAGCTCGGCCAGCCCGAATGCACGCGCATCGTTGATGAGGAATGCCGGCAATCCCAGCGCAGCGCCGACAGGCCCGGCCACCGGTCGGCCGGCCCACTCGCCCGGGACGTTCGGGAGGAAGCGCGTCGTCCCGCGGGCCGGATCGTAGAGGCCGGGGATCCCGATCCCGACCGATGTCGCGCCCGGACAGCGCGCAAGCGCTTCGGCGCCCATCGAGGCGAGTCGCGCGACGACCGCCTCCGGCCCCTCCGTGGCCCGCGTCGGACCCTCGTCGCGGTCGAGCACGCGCCAGCCATCGGCGTCGTGCTAGACGACGACCCACTTGATGTTGGTGCCCCCAAGGTCGAGCCCGAGGTGGCGGCTGCCCGGCGCGGTTGCGCTCATGGCCGGACTATGTCTCGCCGGTGAACCTGGTGTACGTCGCCGCGACGGCGATGATGATCGTCCCGAACACGATCTGGCGCCACGGTTCAGGCAGCAGGACAGACAGGATTCCGCCCAACACGGTCAGGATGAGCGCACCCACGATCGTGCCCGAGTAACCACCGCGGCCGCCCAGGATCGAGGTCCCGCCGATGACCGCGGCAGCGACCGACGGCAGCAGGTAGGGCGTGACGAGCGTGACACTGGCGGTGTTCGACAGGCCGGACTGGACGAGCCCCGCGATCGCGGCGAGCTCGGCCGAGATGATGTAGACGACGACGAGCACCTGCCACGAGCGGACGCCCGACAACCGGGCGGCAACGGGGTTATCGCCGATGGCATACAGCGTCCGGCCATAGCCGGTGCGCCGCAGCAGAAGGATCAGCACCAACGCGACCGGCACGAAGACGGCCAGGTCGTTGGGGATCACGCCGGCCGTCAGGTCGGTCCCCAGGGTGCGCAACTGGGACGGCACGCCAGCGCCCGTCTGCAGGTTCTGAAGCTGCCACACATTGCAGAAGCCGAACACGACGAGACCCATGCCGAGGGTCACGATCAGGGGATGGACCCGGAAGACGCCGGCGCCGATGCCGCTGATCAGGCCCGCGACCGCCGCCGCGAAGAGCGCGACGCCGATGCCCAGGACCCAGCCGCCGGGTTGGTTGACGAACGTGGCAGTGACGAAGCCTGACATCGACGCGATGTACGCGACCGACAGGTCGATCCCGCCGGTGATCATCGTCAGCGTCTGGCATCCGGCCAGGATCGCGAGCACCGCCGCCTGGCGGACGGTGAATGCCACCCATCCGGCGTCCACGATGCCGGGCTGGACCACCTCAACGACGAGAACCAGCACCAGCAGCAGCAGGGTCAGCGGGATGAGCGGATAGTCGCGCATGCGGTTGCGCCAGGTTGCCCCGGCCAGCCACCGCTTGCGATCGACGACCCTGTCCGCCGCGGTCACGCTCGACTCCTTCGCATCTGGATGAAGCTGCCGACCATCAGCACGCCGATCAGGATCAGGCCCTGGGCGACCAGGCCGTAGTTGGGATCGACCTGCAGGAAGGTCATGTCATCGCGGATCAGCTGGAGCACGACGACCGCCACGAGCGGGCCGACGACGCCGCCGACGCCGCCGGCCAGGCTGACGCCGCCCAGGACGACCGCGGCGATGCTGATCAGGACGTACGTCGGCTCGGGCACGGGCGTTCCGATGCCGGTGCTGGCGGTGAGGGACAGCCCCGCGAACGCGGCAAGCAGGCCGCCGATAACGTACGACAGGAACTTGGTGCGGTTGACCGGCACGCCGCACCTGAAGGCGGCCAGTCGATTGCTGCCGACGGCGAAGATCGAAAGCCCCAACCGCGAACGGCCGAGCGGGATCCAGATTGCGGCGACGATCACGACCACCACGACGGCCGCCTTGGGCAGCAGGTTCGTCCCCAGCGAGCCGACAGCCAGCCCCATCAGCCACCCTGCTGCCTTTCCTCCCGGCGCCGGTCGCACCAGCAGTGCGAAGCCCGCCCAGACGAAGTAGGTGGAGAGGGTGATGATGATGTCGGGCACCTTCGTCAGCACGACCAGGGCGCCGTTGATGGCCCCGAGCAGCAGCCCGAGCGCGAGCACGAGCAGGACGATCAGGACGGCCGTCCCA
>JARLHH010000259.1 GCA_031292335.1 Candidatus Limnocylindrales bacterium
CGCCTGGGGCAGCTACCTCTTCCTGCGCGACATGGCCAGCGGCGCGGTGTGGTCGGCCGGCCATCAGCCCAGCGGCGTGGAGGCGGACAGCTACGAGGTCACCTTCTCGGAGGACCACGCGGAGTTCTCCCGGCGGGATGGTTCGATCACGACCGACCTGACCATCGTCGTGTCCGCCGAGCACGACGCGGAGATCCGGCGGGTGACGCTGACCAATCTCGGTTCCCACGATCGCGAGATCGAGCTGACGTCCTATGCGGAGATCGTTCTGGCGCCACAGGCGGCGGACGTGGCCCATCCCGCATTCCAGAACCTGTTCGTTCAGACCGAGTTCGCCCCCGACATCGGGGCACTCCTTGCCACGCGCCGTCCACGATCCAGCGATGAGAAGGCGATCTGGCTGGCGCACGTCGCGGCGGTCGAGGGTGAGGCTGGCGGGGTCGTCCAGTACGAGACCGATCGCGCCCGCTTCCTCGGTCGGGGGCGCTCGGTCCGCTCGCCTGTCTCGGTCATCGACGGGCGGCCGCTCTCGAACACGGTCGGCGCCGTGCTGGATCCGATGCTCAGCCTGCGCTGCCGGGTCAAGCTCGCCCCTGGTGCGACGGCCCACGCGATCTTCTCGACCGTCGTCGCCGAGTCACGCGCGGACGTTCTCGACCTGGCCGACAAGTATCGGGAGACGGCCACCTTCGAGCGCGCGGCGACGCTCGCCTGGACCCAGGCCCAGGTGCAGCTCCACCACCTGGGCATCGACTCCGACGAGGCCAACCTCTTCCAGCGCCTTGCCAACCGGATCCTCTTCTCGGATCCGTCGCTGCGGCCCCCGTCGAGCGTGCTGGCCGCCAACGAGCGCGGGGCGCCCGGCCTGTGGGCCCACGGCATCTCGGGCGACCTGCCGATCGTCATGGTCCGGATCGACGAGGTCGAGGACCTCGACATCGTTCGCCAGCTGCTCCGCGCCCACGAGTACTGGCGTCTCAAGCTGCTCGACGTGGACCTCGTGATCCTCAACGAGCACGGCGCCTCCTACGCGGCGGGTCTCAACGATGCCCTGGAAGCCCTGGTGCGGGCGAGCCAGTCCAGCCTCGTCCAGGGCGGTCTTCCGGGCCACGGCGGGGTCCACATCCTGCGCGGCGACCAGATGCCGACCGGCGACCGGACGCTCCTCCTGGCGGCCGCTCGCGCGGTCCTGCTGAGCCGCCGGGGAAGCCTGGCCGACCAGGTCACTCGCCTGGAGCGTCCCGAGGCGCCCGCCGTGCGCGCGGCGCCCTTCGCCGCCGGGCAGACGGCGAGCGAGGCATCCGGGCCGCGTCCGGAGCTGGAGTTCTTCAACGGCCTGGGTGGCTTTGCCGATCGCGGTCGCGAGTACGTCACGCTCCTCGGCCCGGGTCAGTCCACCCCGGCGCCGTGGCTGAACGTGATCGCCAACGCGACGTTCGGGTTCCAGGTATCCGAGTCCGGGTCGGGTTACACGTGGTCCGGGAACAGTCGCGAGAACCAGCTCACCCCGTGGTCCAACGATCCCGTGAGCGACCCGGTGAGCGAGGCCATCTACGTCCGGGACGACGACAGCGGCGATCTCTGGGGTCCGACCGCACAGCCGATCCGCTGCGAGGAATCGACGTACGTGGTCCGCCACGGTGCCGGCTACAGCCGCTTCGAACACCTGCACAACGGCATCCAGCTCAACCTCGTCCAGTTCGTCCCGCTCGACGACCCCCTGAAGATCTCGGTGCTGACCATCGAGAATCGGTCCGGGCGTTCCAGGCGCCTGTCGGTGACCGCCTACGCCGAGTGGGCCCTCGGAACGTCGCGCGGGGGAAGCGCGCCCGGGATCATCACCGCGCTCGAGCCGGAGACCCGGTCCGTCCTTGTCCGCAACCCGTGGAACACCGAGTTCGCCGGCCGGGTCGCGTTCCTCGACCTCGGCGGGCAGCAGAGCGCATGGACGGCAGATCGAACCGAGTTCCTCGGGCGCAACGGCGGTCCGGACCGGCCCGCCGGCCTGAGCCGCGGTCACCGGCTCGGCGGAGCCGCGGGCGCGGGCCTCGACCCGTGCGCAGCGCTCCAGACCTCATTCGAGCTCCCCGATGGAGAGCGGACCCGGGTCCTCGTGCTGCTCGGCGAGGCGGACGGGGCCGCTGCGGCAGCCGCCCTGATCGAGCGCGGACGAACGGCTGATCACGAGGCGTTGCTGCGCGACGTGGCGGGCTTCTGGGACAGCGTCCAGGGCACCGTCCAGGTCCGCACTCCCGACCGCTCGATGGACATCCTGCTGAACGGCTGGCTGGTCTACCAGACGCTCGCCTGCCGGCTCTGGGCGAGGACCGCCTTCTACCAGGCCGGCGGCGCCTACGGGTTCCGGGACCAGCTCCAGGATGTCATCGCCCTCGTGACCGCGAAGCGGGACCTCGCCCGGGAGCACATCCTCCGGGCCGCGGCGCACCAGTTCACCGAAGGTGATGTCCAGCACTGGTGGCATCCACCGTCGGGCCGGGGAGTGCGAACCCGCATCTCGGACGATCGTCTCTGGCTCCCCTACGCGGTCGATCGATACCTTGCGGTCACGGGCGACACCGCGGTCCTCGACGAGACGGTCCCCTACCTCGAGGGCCCCGCCCTGCGTCCAGGCCAGGCCGACGCGTACTTCCAGCCGGAACGCTCGGCCGGGTCGGCTTCGCTGTTCGACCACTGCGCGGCCGCGCTCGACCGGAGCCTCGAAGTCGGCTCTCACGGGCTGCCGCTGATCGGGTCGGGCGACTGGAACGACGGCATGAACCGGGTGGGCGATCAGGGCCGGGGCGAGAGCGTGTGGCTGGGCTGGTTCCTGCATGCCGTCCTGGCCGCGTTCGCGCCGATCGCGGAGGCCCGCGGCGAGCGGACCCGGGCGGAGCGCTGGCGGACCCACCTGAAGGCGCTCCGGCGGGCGCTCGAGCGCCACGGCTGGGACGGCGACTGGTATCGCCGGGCCTTCTTCGACGATGGCACCCCGCTCGGCTCCGCCGAGAACGCGGAGTGCCGGATCGACTCGATCGCCCAATCGTGGAGCGTCCTGTCCGGGGCCGCCAACCCTGCCCACGCCCGTCGGGCCATGGCCGCGGTGGAGGAGTTCCTGGTCCGGCCGGGTGACGGCCTCGTCCTGCTCTTTACCCCGCCGTTCGACCATTCCGATGTCGATCCCGGCTACGTCAAGGGCTACCTGCCGGGCGTCCGGGAGAACGGCGGCCAGTACACCCACGCAGCCATCTGGTCGGTGATCGCGTTCGCGGCACTGGGTGACGGCGACACGGCAGGCGAGCTGTTCTCGATCCTGAACCCCATCAACCACGCCAGCACGCGAGCCGGGGTCCAGCGCTACAAGGTGGAGCCCTATGTCATGGCGGCCGACGTCTACGCCGAACCGCCGCATGTCGGACGCGGGGGCTGGACGTGGTACACCGCCTCGGCTGGCTGGATGTACCAGGCCGGCCTCGAATGGATGCTGGGATTCCGCCTGCGCGGAGCGACGCTCCTCCTCGATCCCTGCATTCCCCGAGCCTGGCCGCGCTACGAGATCGACTTCCGATACCACTCCGCCAGGTACCTGGTCGTGGTGGAGAACCCACAGGGAGTCAGTCGCGGGGTGACGGTGACGGAGCTCGACGGGCAGCCGCTGGAGCGCGGGGCCGCGGTCCCGCTCGCCGACGACGGCGCCACGCACCGGCTGCGGGTCGTCCTGGGCTGATCGCGCGACGTGGCCTGGAGCGAACGCTCAGCCTGCTAGTAGGCGATCTCGTCCGACTCCGGCACGGCCAGGCTGTGCACTTTGTACGTCCCGGCCCCGAGCTGCGCGGTCACGACGCGGTGGCCCTTGCCGACCGCGTCGGAGAACGACTGGACCGGAACGGCGACGGTCAGCCGTGCGACCGCCTCGCCAGCTCGCTCGTACCGGACCTGGGTTTCCAGGCCGTACGTGTCAGTGCTCCTGACGCCGAGCTCACCCGGGTCGCAGCCGATGAGGCCCGCGACCCAGGCCCGCGCATCCCACGTCGCCACGTCAGGACTCCGCGCGACGTGCGACCGGGCGCGAGGCGATGGCCGCGCCGATGATCAGCGCCGGCGCGACCCCGGCCGCGACCACCACGCGTGGTGCCCCGGCAAGCGAAAGCCCCGCGCCGAGACCGACCGAACCCGCGGCCAGCCACCGAAGCACCGGGTCGGGCAGCTTCTGCAGCGCGCTCGTCGTCCCCCCCGCGCCGGTCCGCGTGGCACGGGCGGCGCGGGGGGCGCGCGCGATGACAACCTCGGCGCCCGTCCGCGCGAGCCTCGCGGCTCGCGCGGCATACATGCCGAGGTTCGCGAGGTTGCCTCGCACGCCGTGCGGGGGAACCCGGGTGCGGGGTGCGCGCCCCTTACGCGTTGCGATCCTCATGTCCTTCCAGCGCGCCGACCAGGCACGAGGCGAGAGATGGGGACCTAGCCGTCCGTGTCGCCGAAATTGCCCGGCACTTCGTCCGCCGCGGTCAGCGCCTCGGTCCGCTCGCCGGCCGCGAAGTCGCCGTGGAGGCCCGCCGCCAGGATCTCCTCGGGTGTCTCCGCCATGGTCTCCTCGCCGGCCGCGAAGTCGCCCTCAAGGCCTGCCGCCTGGATCTCTCCCGGCGTCCGTGCCTCGGTCCGCTCGCCGGACGCAAAGTCTCCCGGTGGTGTTTCCACCGGCGGTGTGTTGATGCTCACGAGATTCTCCTTCGCTATGCCGCACGAGGTGGAATGCCGCGTGGGGCGCCTTCGGGCGGTGAGCCGCTCGAATGCGAGTGTGCTGCCCGGGCATCTCCGTGTCATGACAGTCCGTCATCTCGCCGAACGCGACGGCGACCCGGGCGTCGCAGACCCCCGACACGGAGCCAGCGCTCCCGGTTCCGGGGGGCGGAGCGGGAGGCGTCTCGCGCGCCGGGGGTCCGCCGCGAGCCTACAACGTCGGCGTTGGTGGCAGGCGCGTGGGTTCATGCGGTCGTCGGGGCCTGACGGCCGCGTCCGGTGGGTGTCCCCCTGTACGGCTCGCCCGACTGTCGCTACCGTTGCTCTCCGCGCGCCGCCGTCGGGGCAGGCGCCGGAGAGGGGGCACCCATGCTGTCGAGTCGCGCCTCCGCACCGGACGGACAGTGATGGCCGCGACCGGGAGCGGGGTGATGCCTGGGGTTCTCTCCCGGATCGTGGCGATCGGCCGGAGCGCCCCGGACCGGGCGCTCCTTCGCCGCGCCCTCGACGAGCTGGACGCCCGCCATAGGCTTGCAGAGAAGATCGCCGCCGAACCGAACCTCGCGGCGATCATGACGGAGTTCGTGACCCGCCTGGTGGACGCCTTCGGCTCGCTGGCGGCGATCCGCGGCCAGGCCGTCCTCGACATCGCCTGCGGGTCGAGCTCCAGCCGGTCGCCGGTCACGGGTCGCCAGACCTCGGAGTTCGAGCCGTGGATGTGCCGGCTGCTCGTCGAGCTCGGGGCGCACCCGGTCGGGCTCGACATCGGAGATCTCGCAGGCGAGGCGTTCGAGCACCATCGCGTCGACCTCGGCGTCCCTGGCGCCCTCGACTTCCTGGCGCCCGGCTCGTTCGATGCCATCCACGAGAGCCGCCTCTTCGGCTCACCCGAGTTTCGCGCCGCGCACGGGTCCGCCACCGAACGCATCCGTCGCGAGATCCACCGCCAGGAGCGCCGCCTCTTGCGGCCGGGTGGGGTTCTGATCCACAGTGACGGTCGACGCCATGGATGATCGCGACGCGTTGCTCCGCCGGACCGCCGAGCTGGCGGGCGGCTTCCTCGAGCGCCTGCCCGACCGGCCGGTCTCGCGGGCCGTCAACCTGGACGCGCTGCGGGTGGCGCTCGGCGGGCCGCTCCCGGTGTCGGGCGAGGATCCGCTCGAGGTGATCGAGGCGCTCGCCCGGCGGGCCGAACCGGGCCTGGTCGGGTCGGCCGGGCCGCGCTACTTCGGGTTCGTCGTGGGCGGCGGCGTGCCGGCTGCCCTGGCGGCCGACTGGCTGGCCAGCGCCTGGGACCAGAACGCGGCGATGTTCGTGATGTCGCCGGCGGCGGCCGTGGTCGAGGAGGTCGCGGCGAGGTGGCTGCTCGACCTGTTCGGGCTGCCGGAGGGCTGCAGCGTCGGCTTCGTGACCGGCGCGACGATGGCCAACTTCACGGCGCTCGCCGCCAGTCGTCACTCTCTCCTCGCGCGGGCCGGCTGGAACGTCGAGGAGGACGGCCTCGTCGGCGCGCCGCCGATCGCGGTCGTCGTCGGCGAAGAGGCCCACGTCACGATCCTGGCGTCGCTCCAGATGCTCGGCCTCGGTCGGGCCCGGGTCCACCGGGTCGCGACCGACGGGCAGGGGCGGATGCGGGTGGAGGCGCTGCGGGAGAACCTCGCCCGGATCGCCGGACCGGCCCTCGTGTGCGCCCAGGCCGGCAACGTGAGCACGGGCGCCTTCGATCCGCTCGCGGAGATCGTCGCCGCCGTCCGGGAGCTGCCCAACGCGTGGCTCCACGTCGACGGTGCGTTCGGCCTGTGGGCTGCCGCGGTCCCGGGGCTGCAGGATCGCGTGGCGGGCCTCGGCGGGGCGGATTCCTGGGCCACGGACGCCCACAAGTGGCTCAACGTCCCGTACGACTCGGGCATCGTGATCGTCCGGGACGCCGCCGCTCATCACGCGGCCATGACGCTGGGGGCGGCCTACTACGTCGAGACCGCGGGCGGCGAGCGGGACGGCTACAACTGGGCCCCGGAGTCGTCGCGCCGGGCGCGCGGCTTCGCCGTCTACGCGGCCCTCCGGTCGCTGGGCCGCGACGGGCTGGCCGAGATGATCGAGCGCTGCTGTGCGCTTGCGCGGCGCATGGCCGACGGGCTGCGCCGCGCCGACGGCGTGACGATCCTCAACGACGTCGTCCTCAACCAGGTCCTCGTCCGCTTCGAGCCGCCGGGCGGTGGCGACGCCGACGCGTTCACGCGGGCGGTGATCGCGGCCGTACAGGTCGATGGAACGTGCTGGCTCGGCGGCACCACCTGGCACGGAATGGCGGCGATGCGGATCTCCGTCTCGAACTGGAGCACGACGGAGCGGGACGCCGACCTGTCGGTCGAGGCGATCCTCCGCTGCACCCGGGAGGCGGGCGCGACCCGGCTCACGGTTGGCGGCTGACCTCGTGCGTCGCGGTCGGCGCTGGCAGCCCGACCTGAATCCCGCCTCGCGGAACGACCGAAGCTCCGCGCCTCCAGCCGGCGGCGCCATTGGTACGATCGGCGCCGTTGCAGCGCAGACCTTCGGGAGACCCGCCTTGGACGTCGCGACACCGACCATTCCGCTCGAGGAATACCCTCGTCGCTGGCGGCGCGTCCAGGCGCTGATGGAGGCCGAAGGGCTCGACCTGCTCGTCGCCTACGGCAACGACCGCGCCGTGTTCGGCCCGGCCCACGTCCGCTGGCTGGCCGACATCCCGGTTCACTTCGAGCCGATGGCCGTCCTCGTGCCGCTGACCGGCGATCCGGTCGTGGTCTGCGGACCCGAGAGCGACCAGTACGCGCTGCGCGTTGGCCAGGTCCGCGACGTCCGCGTGCTCCGCGAGTTCACCCACCCGGACGAGGATTACCCGTTCAGCCGAATCGAGACCCTGGCTGACGTTGTCGCGGCGCTGACCGGTCCCGCCCGGCCGATCCGCCGGCTCGGGATCGCCGGCCGGGGCATCCTGGATGTTGCCACGTCGGCCGCGCTGGAGATGGCGCTGCCGGGGGCCGCCTGGGTCGACGTGGAGCGCGCGATGTGCGGCCTTCGGGCCCGCAAGTCCGTCGCCGAGATCGCCGTGATCCGGCACGCGTACCGGCTCGCTGCGATCGGGCTGGATGCGGCCGTGGCGGCCATCCGCCCGGGCGTGACCGAAAGCGCCGTTGCGGCCGAGGCCGAGGCGGCCATGCGCCGGGCGGGGGCCGAGGGAACGGGGATCGACACGATCGTGGCGTCGGGGCCGAATGCCCGGCCGATCCTCGGGCGGGCCACGTTCCGCCAGATCGAGCGTGACGACCTGGTGGTGCTGACGATGGCCCCGCGGTACCAGGGCTACCACGGCGCCA
>JARLHH010000042.1 GCA_031292335.1 Candidatus Limnocylindrales bacterium
AGGCGGTGACGCCGGCCTCGTCCGCGGCCGCGATCACCGCCCGAACACCCTCGGCGCGCAGCTCCGGGGTCGCCGAGGCGGTCCCGTCGGCGAACGCGCCGCCGACGGAGCGGATCGGGCCGGGTTCCGGCAGGCCCGTCCAGTCGGGGGTCTCCTCCACCAGGTCGCAGATCCGCCCAGCCGTCTCCGCCAGCCGGAGGAGGGCGTCGGGGTCGGTCCGCCCGGTGGTCGCGACGGCCACCCGCTTGCCGCGCACGAAACGGAGGTTGACCCGGACGTTCGCCTCGGCCACGTTCTGGTGGATCTCCGAGTTCGCGAAGCGCGTCAGCGCGGCATCCTCGGCCATCACGAGGACCTCGGCCTCGGCGGCGCCGGCCGCCTCGGCATAGCGGAGGACGACCTCCGCGATCGCGAGCCGTTCCGCCGGCGTCCCGCCGGTCCGCATCTCGATCGCGCTCACTTCATGACCCCGACCTGGACGTTGCGGAACCGGGCGCCCGAGCAGGCATGGCCGACGTGGCCGGTCTGCGGCGGCTCGCCCTTGCCGCAGTTCGGGGTTCCGAGCATGACGTAGCTGGATGCATCCCCGACGGCGTCGCAGCTCCCCCAGAACTCGGGCGTGATGCCGGTATAGGTGGCGTTCCGGTAGAGCTGGCCGATCTTGCCGCCCTTGATCTCCCAGGCCAGCTCGGTGGCGAACTGGAAGTTGAGGCGCCGATCGTCGATCGACCAGCTCCGGTTGTGGGCGAGCAGGAGGCCGTCGTCAGTGTCGGCGACGATCTGGTCGAAGCTCATGCCCGGCTTCGGCAGCAGGTTGATGTTGGTCATGCGGATCAGCGGGATCCGGTTCCAGCCGTCGGCCCGCATCGCGCCGCCGGACTCGCGCCCGATCCGCGGGCCGGTCTCGCGGCTGCTCAGGTAGCCCGTCAGGCGCCCGGCCGTCACGAGCGGCACGGACTGGGCGGCCACGCCCTCGTCGTCCCACCCGAACGTGCCCATCCCGCCCGGCGCGGTCGCGTCGGCCACGATGTCGACGAGCTCCGAGCCGTACCGGAACCCGGCCTCGAGCTTGTCGGTGGTCAGGAAGCTCGTCCCCGCGTAGCTCGCCTCGGTCCCGAAGACCCGGTCGAGCTCAGTGGGATGGCCGCAGCTCTCGTGAATCTGCAGATACAGCTGCGACGGGTGGAGGACGATGGTCCGGCGTCCCGGCGGCAGCTTCGGCGCCGACAGGAGCTGGACGGCCTCGGTGGCGACCCGCTCGGCGTTCGCGGCGAGAGCCAGGGAGCGGATGTACTCGTAGCCCGAGCCCTGCCAGCCGCCGCCCGCGTCGGGGAAGCTGCGCCGCTGGAGCTCGTCGCCGTCGACCGCGTTCGCCTCGATGCCGGAGCCGACGTGGGTGATCACCTGCTCCGTGTAGCTGCCGTCCGTCGCGGCGAAGGTCTTCCACTCGCGCTGGGCGCCGTAGGTGGAATCGGTGAACGCGATTCCGTCGACGCGCCGAAGGGCCGCATCCGCGGCGAGCAGGTCGCCGATCTTGTCCTCCAGCGGCACGGCGAAGGGGTCCTCCGCCACCGGCGTCTCGAACCGGCCCCGGGCCGGTGGCCGGCCGTCCAGCACGACGGGCCGGCGGATCGCGGTCGCGGATGCCCGGGCGATCCGGACGGCCTGGGCCGCGACGCGGTCCGCTTCGGCGGTTGTGAGAACGTGGCTCGCCGCGAAGCCCCACGCCCCGTCGACGAGGACGCGGACGCCGAAGCCCTCGCTCTCGTCGACCGAGACGCCTGCCAGCGTCCCGCTCTTGACGTCGATCGACTCTTCGAGGCGCCGGACGACCCGCACGTCGGCGTAGGTCGCTCCCCGGGCTCGGGCGGTGTCGAGCGCCCGGTCGGTGATCTCGCGCATCCCGGAACGGTAGCAGGAGTGTTGGGGCCGGCGTGCGTCAC
>JARLHH010000043.1 GCA_031292335.1 Candidatus Limnocylindrales bacterium
ATGCCGCTCACCCAGAGCTGGCCCCAGTAGCCCATCAGGAGGCGCCGGCCGGTCAGCTCCATGACCGGGTCCTGGGGCTGCATGCCGCCCACGATCAGCGCCTTCGGGTCGGTGACCTCGCGGATCTCCGCCGCGATCTGGAGCTGCTCCGTCGTCAGCATCAAGTACTGGCCATGGCCCTCGAGCTGGCCGAGGTTCTCCAGCAGCGGTCCGAGGGTCATCGTCAGCACGACGCCGATCAGCAGGAGCCTGACGGTGGCCGAGCGGGTCGATCGCCAGGCCCGGACGAGCAGGGCGGCGACCAGGATCGTGAGGGCCAGGAACCAGTAGATCAGGATCTTGTGGTTGTCCCAGTTCCAGGGCTGGAAGGCGAACAGGTTTGCCGCCACGAAGATCGGCATGAACGCCAGCAGGGCCCGGTGGGAACGCGGCGGCAGGATCCGCCGCGCACCGAGGGCCAGCAGCCCCAGCGGGATGAAGAGCCCGAGGTTCTTGAGCCAGAACCACCACCACGGGTCCGGAGCGGCGACCCAGCCGATGTCGAGTCGGAAGGCCGCCAGAGCCCCCGCTCCGCCGCCGAGCTGGGTGAGCAGCTGCGGGACGGCGACCGCGACCCAGATGAGGTGGAACCCGATCCACCCTCGCCATGGGATCTCCTCCAGATGCCACGGGCGTCGGGCCAGGAGGAAGACGAGGAACGGCGTGACCATCGCGAGCGCGAGCAGCGTCGGCAGGTGGGCGAGCGGGAGGAGGCCCGCGACCACGCCGGCCAGGGCGAACGTGGGCAGCGCATTGCGGCGGGCGGCCCGGACCAGGAGCGTAACCACGAGCATCGCGAGGGGCAGCCCGTACAGGTAGGCGCGCTGCGACATCAGGAACGCGAGATATGGGTTGAAGAAGTGGATGTTCAAGGTCCCCTGGGCCTGGGCATCCCACGGCGCGTTGATCAGCGTTCCGAGCAGGTCGTGGCTCGAGTCGATGCGGGCGACCGTCGCGATCCAGCCCAGGCCGGCCCCGAACAGGAAGAGGATCACCGCCAGGGTCGCGATCGAGTGCACGCCGCTCAGCCGTCGCGCGAATGCGTAGAGGCCCAGGGCGACGAGGATCGAGAGCACGAAGCTGTGGAGCGGCAGGACCGACAGCGGGTCCATGCCCAGCACGACGAACGCCGCCGGTGTCAGGTCGCTCAGGTAGTGGTAGCTCAGCGGCAGCCCGGCGAACAGCGTGTTCTCGGGCGGGAAGTTCCCGCCGAAGGCGAACCGCGTGACGATCCCGAGGTGGGTCGGCCAGTCGCTCCAGATGTACTCGTGCCCTGCCCACAGGCCGTCGGCTCGAACGGTGAGCGCGCTCGACCAGAGCAGGGCCCAGCGGACCGTCAGCAACGCAACCAACCCGGTCGCCCATGGGTCCAGGCGCCCCACGAGATCGCGGAGTCGATCTCTGAGCGCCACCGGCGCCCCGGGGCGACGACGGTCCGCTCCCGGCCCGACGACGAGGAGAGCGGCGACGACGGCGCTGACCACGCCCGTGCCGAGCACGACCGGCGGGGTGAATCCCAGCACCGTCGCGGCGGGAACCAGCGCCAGGGTCCCGGCGACCATGCCGAGCACCGCCCCGTACGCGAACCGTTCGAGTGGCGTCAGCCAGCGGGCGAATCGGTCCAGCGCCGCGATCCCGGGGGCCGCGAGCGCGGTGAGGAAGAGCAGCGAGAGAAGCGTCGACAGGACGGCCACGAGCGGCATGATAGGGGGCATGGACGCCGCGACGATCCTCCACGTGGACCTCGACGCGTTCTTTGCCGCCGTCGAGCAGCGCGACCGCCCGGAGCTCCGTGGAAAGCCGGTGATCGTTGGCGGCGATCCTGGTACCCGGGGTGTGGTGAGCGCGGCCAGCTACGAGGCCCGCCGGTTCGGGGTCCACTCGGCGATGCCGCTGCGAACGGCGGCCGCGCTCTGTCCCGAGGGCGTGTTCCTGCCCGTGAACGGCGCGAAGTACCGGGCCGCCAGCCGGGCGGTGATGGAGATCCTGGGCCGCTACACGCCGCGCGTCGAGCAGGTCTCGATCGACGAGGCGTTCCTCGACGTCGCTGGATCGGAGGCGTTGTTCGGGCCGCCCGCGACGATCGCCGCTGCGATCAAAGCCGCGGTGCGCTCGGAGGTGGAGCTCACCGCGTCCGTCGGCGTGGCAACCACGAAGCTCGTGGCGAAGATCGCCTCGGACCTGCGCAAGCCCGACGGCCTGGTGGTCGTGGCGGCCGGCGGCGAAGCGGCCTTCCTTGCCCCGCTCCCGCTCGCGCGGTTGTGGGGGGTCGGCGCCCAGACGCGCGCCGCGCTCGCCGAATACGGCGTTCGCACGATCGGCGACCTCGCAGCGATGGATCCTCGGCTCCTTGTCCGTCGCCTCGGCCAGCATGGAGCGACGCTGGTCGAGCGAGCCCGGGGCGTCGACCCGTCGCCCGTGACCGGCGAGGCGGAGGCCAAGTCGGTCAGCCACGAGCACACGTTCGACGTCGACACGAGCGACGTCGACCAGATCGAACGGACGCTCCTCGCCCTCGCCGAGGGTGTCGCCTCCCGGCTGCGTGCCGGTGGCGTGCGAGCGGCGACCGTCGTCGTCAAGATCCGCGACAGCCACTTCCGCACGGTGACCCGCCAGCGGACGCTCGCGGAACCGACGGACCTGGCTGGGCCGATCTGGCACGTGGCGCTGGAGCTCGCCCGACCTGAGATTCGGGGCCGCCGGATCCGGCTGGTCGGCGTGGGCGCGCATGGCCTCGGCGAGCCGTCGCAGCTCGGGCTCTTCGCGCCGGCCGACGACCGGCAGCACCGGGTGGTCGACGCGACGGACGCGGTGCGGCGGCGCTTCGGCGAGCGTGCCGTCACCCGCGCGCGCCTGCTCGGCAGCGACTTCTCGGCAGGGGGCCGCGACCCGATGCAGCCGCTGGAGCCGCGCCGGGTGGGCCGTCCACGGCCTGCGTCCACGGCCGACGACGACGCGTCGAGCTCGTGACAGACGAGGTGGCACGCGGGCCGGGGAGAGTCTGGTCAGCGCAGGTTCGGGCTTGACATCGAACAGGCGTTCGGTCTAGAGTCCAGGTTATTCGAACACCCGTTCTGTCCCCCGGTGCCCTGGGAGACGACCCCGCCGACAAGGAGCCGTCGACATGGCAATGACCCGAGTCGAACCCGTACGCGTCCAGGTCCGGACGGACTGGCTGACCGGTCGCCCCCGCGAGATCCGCTGGGGAGAGCAGGTCTACCCCGTCACGAACATCGCGGCCGTGCGCCGCGCCACCGCCGCATATCCGGTCGAGGTCGGCCCGTCCACGACCTTCGAGGTGGACACGGGCGGCGCACGCCTCGCGCTCACGTTCCGCCACCGCGGCCGCCGCTGGACGGTCGACGGCGTGGACACGACGGAGCGCCGCGCCGCGTAGCGCCCTCGTCGTCCCAGTCATGCGTGGGCTCTCGACGCCCCCAAAGGCGGGGCGGAGGACGCCCGATCCCTCGCGGCCACGGAATCGCCCCGGCCGCGACGCGAACGCTCGGTGCGCCCGCGGCCGGAGCCATCCACCGCCGCGAGGAATCGAGGCGTCTTCAGCCCCGCCGTTGGAGGCGGCTTCAGACAACGCATGACTGGAACGACGGCGGCGCTACGCGGCGCGGCGCTCCGTGGTGTCCACGCCGTCCACCGTCCAGCGGCGGCCACGGTGGCGGAAGGTGAGCGCGAGACGCGCTCCGCCCGTGTCGACCTCGAAGGTCGTGGACGGGCCGACCTCGACCGGATATGCCGCGGTGGCGCGGCGCACGGACGCGATGCTCGTGACGGGGAAGACTCGCTCTCCCCAGCGGATCTCGCGGGGGCGACCGGTCAGCCAATCCGTCCTGACCTGGACGCGTACTGGTTCGACTCGGGTGATTGCCATGTCGACGGCTCCTTGTCGGCGGGGTCGTCTCCCAGGGCACCTGGGGACAGAACGGGTGTTCGAATAAGCCGGACTCTAGACCGAACGCATGTTCGATGTCAAGCCCGAACCTGCGCTGACCGAACCCTCGCCGGCCGGCGTGCCACCTCGTCTGTCACGAGCCCGGCGCATCGTCGTCGCCCGCGGACGCCGGCCGTGGACGGCCCACCCGCCGCGGCTCCAGCGGCTGCATCGGGTCCCGACCTCCGGCCGAGAAGTCGCTGCCGAGCAGGCGGGCGCGGGTGACGGCACGCTCGCCGAAGCGCCGCCGCACCGCGTCCGTCGCGTCGACCAC
>JARLHH010000044.1 GCA_031292335.1 Candidatus Limnocylindrales bacterium
AAAGTCGACCAGCAGGTTGTAGGTCAGCTGGAACACCTCGTAGCCGCTGACCAGGAGCGTCTGGTACGGGTTGAGCGAATCGAGGTCCTGGACGGTGCCCACGCGCAGGATCAGCGGGCTGGCCGCCCGCGCGGGCACGGCAAGGGTGGGCAGGAGGAGCGCCCCGGCCAGGCCCAGTGCGGCACCCAGGCGAACGAAACGATGAACGGCTGACGCGCGCATCGGTGCTCCTCTCCTCCCCTCCCGGCTCCAGCCGGGAGGCCTGCGGGGTCCCACCCCACTGCCCCGCACCACTCTAGGCACGCCCGAGCGGCAGGGTCAACCGGAAACGGCCGATTGCCTGGCCACCTGGGCCGTGGGCGACCCGACGGCAGCCGCTCCGGGGCCGGGGGCGACCCCGGGCCGCGAGCGCTAGCCCCGGTCCAGCGCCTCCAGGACCGGCGCCAGCGCGTCGAGCGACGCGAGCGTGATCGGATCCACCACGAGCTGGACGTGCGCGATCCCCTCGGCCGCGAAGGCGCGCAGGATGCCCGCAATCTCCTCCGGGCTGCCCTCGACGGGTCGGATCGGTGCCCGGGAGTGCTCGCCCATCAGCCGGCCGTGCCCCCCCGGGAGGCGCACGTGGACGGCAACCGTGCGTGCCACGTCGGCCGGGTCCCGGCCCGCCTCGCGGCAGGCGGCGTCGACCTGGTCACGCAGCGCGGGCACGCCGGCCGGCTGATTGCCGAACGCGTCGAACCAGGCGTTCCAGGCATCGACGTGCGGGATCGTGATCGCCAGCATCCGCGCCCCGGACGAGCCGACCATCAGCGGCGGGCCACCCGGCCGGGGCCGCGGCGCCAGCTCGCAGTCGCGGGCCGTGAAGTACGTCCCCGCGAAGTCGATCGCGCCCTCTCGCAGGAGCGTCCGAACGATCGTGAAAGCCTCCTCGAACCGGCTGATCCGGTGATCGAACGGGAAGTCGAAGGCCCGGAACTCGGTCTCGTTCCAGCCGGCGCCCAGGCCCAGGACCAGCCGGCCGCCGCTGATCTCGTCCACCGTGGCGGCCATCTTGGCCAGCATGGCCGGGTTGTGGAACGCGATTGCCGCGACGAGCGGGCCCAGCTGGACCCGCGAGGTGACCGCCGCCAGGCCGGCGAGGACGGTCCAGGCTTCCCAGGGTCCGCGGGCGCGGTCGTCTCCGGGTCGCCGATAGAGGAGGTGGTCGCCGTACCAGACCGCATCGAAGCCGAGCTCCTCGGCCCGGAGGGCAAGCCCGCGCAGGTCGGGCCAGCGCGCCTCCCATTCGATCTCGGGGAGCTGGATCCCGACCGCCAGCGGCCGGCGGCCGTCCCGGGGTCCTGGCAGGGCGGTCATGCGGCGATCCCCGGGCCCCACCAGACGGACGCGGCGATGATCAGGTAGAGCCCGATCAGGGCCAGGCCCTCCAGCCAGTTCGACTCGCCGTCGAACACGATCACCGCCGTCAGGATCGCCGACAGGCCAACCGCGCCGGCCAGCAGCGGCGTCACGACCAGCGTCAGCGGCGTCACGCCCATCAGCATCGAGAGGATCACGAGGGCCGGCGTCAGGGCGATCGCGATCTGGAGCGACGAGTTGAGGATCAGGCTGACCGCGAGATCGGCCCGGTTGCGCGCGGCCGCCTGGACCCCGACCACGTTCTCCACGGCATTGCCCGCGATGGCGACCACGACCAGGCCGGCGAACGCCTCGGACATCCCCAGGCTGGCCATGGCGGGGCGCAGCGCTCCCACGAACCAGTCCGAGACGAAGGCAGCCGCCACCGCCGCCGCGGCCAGCACGACCAGCGCGAGCCAGAGGGGCCAGAGATGGCCGGGGCCCTCGGCCTCGACGACTGCCTCCGCGGTGCTGACCCGAGCGGGACGTTCGTCGCCCCGGATCGAGGAGACGAGCGAGCCGGCGAAGACGACGAGCAGGACGATCGAGACGGCCACCGACAGCTCGGACGCGTGGCCGGCGTCGGGAGCACCCGGCTCCGTCGCGAGCGTCGGGATGACGAGCGACGCCACGGCGAGGAGCAGGAGCGTGGCGATGGAGCGGATCGGCCGCGCCCCGAACCGCTGCGTGCCATGCCGCATCCCGCCGACGACGAACGCAATGCCCAGGACCAGCAGGCTGTTGGCGAGGATCGACCCGATCAGCGCGAACTGCACCACGACCACCAGCCCGGCCTGGAGGCTGAAGAGCCCGATGAAGAGCTCCGGCAGGTTGCCGAGCGCCGACTGCAGGATCCCGGTAACTGCCGGGCCCTGCCGCGCGCTGAGCTGCTCGGTCCCCTCGCCCACCAGCGAGGCCAGCATCGCGAGGGCGACCGCAGTGGCACCGAAGGTGATCACCGGGGTTCCACCGCCGGCCACCAGGACCGCGGAGACGACCGTGGCGACGATCGCCGCACCCAGCAGGAAGCGCGTCTGCCGCTCGAAGTAGCCCAGGATCGTCAACCCGGTCGCGCCCCTTCACGCTTCGGCGGCGCCCGCACCGTCCGAGGGGGGAAGCGTGCCACGTCCCGGGCACCCGCGCGGGGCCGCGTCGCGAGGGCCCGCGCGGTCGCGAGCGTCAGGGGGCGAGCTCGTCGGGGAGCAACGGGCTGACGTAGAGCGTGAATGACGCACCGCCCGACGTGAAGGCCGTGAGCTGGTTCGCGGCAGCCAGCACCGGGGTGAGTGTCGCAGCCTCCGCTCCGGTGACGACCCCGACGCGCAGGCCGGCGATCCCACGATCGGGTTGGGCTGGTTTGCCGAAGGACGCCAGCGGAGTGGTCAGCGGCCAGGCCACGGGATGCTGCGCCGTCGCCGGGTCCGAGGCGGCCGGAGCGCCAGGCGCCACGAAGATCCGGTACGCGGTCGGAACGTATTGCGTGGCGTCCGAGACCGGGCCGCCCCACGTGTCGGTCGGGTCCGTCAGCCGCGCCAGCAGGGCGAGCGCCGCTGCGCGCCTCGGGTCGCTCGAGGCCCCCGGCCCGCCCGGCCCGCCGGGGCCGGGTCCGCCGATGCCGAGAGCCTGGAAGCGCGTGGTCACCGTCTGGACGCCGACTCGCACCGTGAAGACCGTGTCGGGAGCATCCGGCGCGATCGCCGAGCTCGTGCCGCCTCCCGTGTCCAGGCCGGCAGCGGTGATGGCCGCGCCAATCGCCGCGACGCCGGTGGCGCCGACGTCGCGCACGGACTCGACCGGCACAAGCGGCCCGGGGTAGATCGCCGGGGCGGGCGCCGGCGTGAAAATGCGCCCGTCCGCATACACCACCACCTCGGGCAGCTGGGCCAGGTGCGCGGTGGGACCGATGAAGCCACCTTCGGTCGTCACGCGGAGGACCACTTCCGCCGGTGTCGCGGGGGTGCTCGAGGGGGCTGGCGACGGCGCCGCGGACGGCGAGGGCGCGGCAGGCGTCGCGGTGGGCGATGGAACGCGCGACGCGGCGATCGGGGAGCCGCTGCAGGCGGAGACGACGACAGCGAGCGCAGCGACAATGACCGCCGCCTGGGGGACCGGGAATCTGGTGGACACGGGACCTCCGTCGAGTGCTTCGGTCGACGCCGGGACGAGGCGCCGTGGCAGCACGACGCCGGACGGGCGGTCCAGGTTCCATCACGACGCACCGGCCAGTCGGGGCGGGCGAGACGACGGCGTTCAGGGACGCCAGTCTCCGCCGCGGGTGCCTGTCGATCGGGGTGGTGCCGCTGGCCCGGGATCGCGGGCGGTCCGCCTCGGGGCGATGCCGTCCGGGCCCACCAGGATGGTGGTCGGGGCGGTGGGATTCGAACCCACGACCTCGTGCTCCCAAAGCACGTGCGCTACCGCTGCGCTACACCCCGACGAATTCATGCTCGCGAACCGCATCTGCTTCGCGAGCGACGCGCTCAAGACT
>JARLHH010000260.1 GCA_031292335.1 Candidatus Limnocylindrales bacterium
ATGCCGGGAGCATCAAGGCGGGTGAGCCGGCGCAGGTCCCCGACGGAGCCGTGGTCCACGAACCGGTCGCCGGGAATGCCGACGATCTTGAGGGCGACCTCCCGGTAGGCGGGATCGGCAAGCCGGGCCTCCTCCAGCACCTCCAGGACCGCGGAGCCGAACCCGCCGATCGCGGTGCCCTCCTCGAGCGTCACCACCAGCCGCTTCCCGCGCGCCTGGTCGAGGATCAGCTGGCGGTCGATCGGCTTGAGGAAGCGGGCGTTGATCACGCCAACGGACCAGCCCTCCGCCGCCAGCGCGTCCGCGACCGCGACGCCCCGCGCCACGATCGGCCCCAGGCCGACCAGCAGGATCTCGCGGCCCTCGCGCAGGATCTCGCCCTGGCCGACGGGCAGCACCTGCGGGGTCCGCTCGGGCACGCCGAAGCCGGGGTCGCGCGGGTAGTTGAGCGCGAACGGGTGATCCTGGGCGAGCGCCGTCCGGACCAGGGAGCGGAGCTCCTGCTCGTCCTTCGGCGCCGCGATGATGAGGTTCGGGACCTGGCGGTGCGCCGGGTAGGAGAACATACCCTGGTGGCTGGTCCCGTCCTCACCGACGAGGCCGGCCCGGTCCACGCCGATCAGGATCGGCTGGTCGTTCTGGGCCGCGTCGTGGACGATCTGGTCGAACGCGCGCTGGAGGAAGGTCGCATAGATCGCGACAACCGGCCTGCCGCCACCCAGGGCAATTCCGGTCGCCAGCGCGACCGCGTGCTGCTCCGCGATGCCGACGTCCACGAACCGGTCCGGGAACTCCGCCTGGAACCGGTTGAGGCCGGTCCCGGTGGGCATGCCCGCCGTGATCGCCACGATCTCGCGGTCATCCCTGGCTGCGGCGATGACCTCCTGGGCGAAGTAGTGGGTGTAGTTGGGCTGCCTGGACACGCCGGCCTTCTCCGCCGCGGGCGGCACTGCCCCGCCGTTGCGGGCGCGTGCCCCGGACGAGACCGCCGAGATCTCGCCGGCCCCGAACGGACTGGCCGGCCCGCCCCGGCGGGCCTCGTGGGTGTCGGCCATCGGCGGGAGCGCGGCGCCGTGGAAGCTGACCTGGTCCTTCTCCGCCGGGCGATAGCCGCGCCCTTTCTGGGTCCGGACGTGGACGAGGACCGGGACATCCATGGCCAGCGCGCCGCGGAAGGTGTGCTCGAGCGCCCGCAGGTCGTGGCCGGGAACCACGCCGATGTACGTGATCCCGAGGTCCTCGAAGAGCTGGCCGGGCTGGGCGAAGCTGACCACCGACTTGCGCACGCGGCGGCTGAACTCGAGGGCGGTCGGACCGACCATCGGGACCCGCTCCACCAGCTGGTCGTAGCCGCGCTTCGACTGCTGCCAGGCGGTGGAGAGCTTGATGTCCGACAGGTACTTCGAGAGCGCCCCCACCGAGGGGCTGATCGACATCTCGTTGTCGTTGAGGATGATGAGGACCGGCGTGCGCCGATGGCCGAGGTCGTTCAGCGCCTCCAGCGAGAGGCCGCTCATGAGGGCCGCGTCGCCGACCACCACGGCGATCCGCTCCATGCCGTGCCGGACGTCGCGGGCGGTCGCCAGGCCCGCCGCGATCGAAAGGCCCGTCCCGGCGTGGCCGCCGTCGAACACGTCGTGCTCCGACTCGCTGCGCCGCGGGAAGCCGCCGATCCCACCCAGCTGGCGAAGCGTCCCGAACCGCGCATACCGGCCGGTGAGGAGCTTGTGCGGGTAGGCCTGGTGGCCGGTGTCCCATACGATCCGGTCCCGGGGCGACTCGAGGATTCGGTGCAGCGCCAGCGTGATCTCGACCACGCCGAGCGACGAGCCCAGGTGGCCGCCCGTCACGGCGACGGTGGAGATGATCGTTCGCCGGATCTCTTCCGCCAGCCCCAGGAGCTGGGTGTGGCTGAGGCCGCGAAGATCTGCCGGGCCCTGCAGGCCGGGGAGGATCGCCACGTGCTGGCTCCTTGATGGATGCGCCTGGTGCACCGCCGGCGGCGGCTATCCTGCTCCTGGTTCGCGGCAGGCGGCCCGGCAGATCGAACCCGCGGGCGGTTGCGCGAGTCTACTCCGGGTCCGCGGGAGCGGTGGCGGACGACGCCTCCCCGCCTTCGGCGTCGAGGGCAAGCTCGGCGACGGTCAGCGCCCCGCGGGCCCCTTCCACCAGCCGGCGAACCCGGAGCTCGGCATCGGCGAGGAGCTGCTCGCAGCGCTGCTCCAGCGCGACGCCGCGCTCGTAGCGGGCGATCGTCTCCTCCAGTGGCAGG
>JARLHH010000261.1 GCA_031292335.1 Candidatus Limnocylindrales bacterium
GCCGCCGCGAGCCCCTCAAGGCCCACCGATCCGCCGCCGCCCCAGTCGCCGGAGATGTCGCCGAGGGCGTCGAAGCGGGCCGTCCGGCCGTCCGGCGCCACGCCGAGGCAGTTCATCCCGCTGCCGCAGATGACGCAGATCCCCCACGACCGCTCGGTGCCGGCCCGCAGCCCGCCGTAACAGTCGTTGACGACGAGGCCATCGACGGCAAGCCCCGTCCGACCGAGCGCACGCGTGAGGAGCCGGATGTCGCTCGGGTAGTCCGCGCCGGCGGCGCCCAGGACCGCGAGCCCCGCGAGCGGTCTCGTGGCCCGCGCCAGCCCAGCACCAGCCGCCGCCTGTTCGGCAAGGGAGACGAGCATCGCGAACGCGTCCCTCGCTCCTCGCTGCTGATGCGACGAAGTCGGGCCGCGTACGGCCGCGAGGACGGTCCCCTCGTGGTCGACGAGGGCAACGTCCGTCTTGGAGTTGCCGACGTCGACGGCCATGACGGCCATCGGGGCTTGGTTCGCGACGCCAGTGCGCTCGGTCATGTCCTCGCGATGATGCGCGTCGCCGACGGCGTCAGCGTGGGACGTTCGCCGGCCGCCGCGGAGCGACCGGCGCGACGCTCCTGCCCCGCGCGCTCCCGGACTCGACGAAGTAGCGCGCCCGCTCGGGTGAGACGACGGTCCGGCTGTGCTCGATCGCGATGTCGCCCGTGGTGAACGCGATCCCCTCGAATTCGACGGACGGCCGGCGCGCCCGGAGGCCAAGAAGCCGCGCCTCCCGCGCGCTCGGGATGATCGCCGTGAGCACCTCCTGGCGTCGCTCGACCGGCAGGTGGTAGTCGCTCTTCAGCACGTCCCAGAGCGACTCCTCCCGCCCGAAGTCGTGGTCGAGCAGCCCGGGAAGGCGCGACGCGGGAAGGCGGACCTGCTCCAGGAGGAGCGGCAGCCCGTCGGCCCCGCGGATCCGCTCGAGGTAGTGCAGCGCCGCCCCGGGCTCGATCCCGAGCGCCCGGGCCGCAGTGAGGGTCGCGGCTTCCGTTCGCGCCGACACGACGATCGAGTACGGCTCGTAGCCAAGGGAACGAATCTCGTCGGCGAAGCCCGCCGGTCCGCTGATGTCCCGCACGATCGGCGGGTCGGTCGCAAAGGTCCCGCGGCCCGGCGTGCGCTCGAGGCGGCCTTCGCGGGCCAGCTCGTCGAGGGCCCTCCGCACCGTGATCAAGCTGCAGCCGTAACGGGCGGCGAGATCGCGCTCGGTGGGGAGCCGGTCGCCGCGCGCCCACTCGCGGGCCGCGAGCGCTGAGCTCAGGTCCAGGTACACCTGGTGGTGCAGGGGCACCGGGCCCCGCTCGAGGCGGAAACGGACCATCGTCAGAACCATCCCTGTCGGCGGTTCGGCCCCGGAATCGGGGGTTGCGGACTGCAGATAGTAATGTTATAAACAATGACCCGAGGGGTCAAGACGCGCGATCTCGCGCTCGCCCCGGCCTCGATGGAGGGCCTCGGAGATCGGCCTCAAGGTCGCGATCGTCGGTGCCGGCAGCACGTATACGCCCGAGCTCGTCGAGGGGTTCGCGCGACGAATCGACCGTCTTCCGGTCGATGAGCTCGCACTCCTCGACCCGGATCTCGGACGCCTCGACATCGTGGCAGGGCTCGCCCGCCGGATGCTCGGGCGCGTTGGCTGGCCGGCCCGGGTCACCGCGACCGACGATCGCGATGCCGCGCTCGACGGGGCCGACTTCGTCGTGATCCAGCTCCGGGTCGGGGGCCAGGAGGCACGGCACGTCGACGAGACGCTGCCACACCGCTTCGGCATCCTCGGCCAAGAGACAACCGGCCCGGGCGGCTTCGCGAAGGCGCTCAGGACGGTCCCCATCGTCCTGGGGATCGCCGAGGAGACGGCCCGACGGGCGGCGCCGGGAGCCTGGATCGTCGACTTCACCAACCCGGTCGGCATCGTGACGCAGGCGCTCCTCGACTCGGGCGCGCGGGCTCTCGGCCTGTGCAACGTGGCGATCGGTCTGCAGCGCCGGCTGGCGGCCCACTACGCCGTCGAGCCGGAGCGCGTGGCGCTCGAGCACGTCGGGATCAACCACCTGACCTGGGAGCGCGCCGTGGCGGTGGACGGCGTCGACCGCCTCCCGGAGCTTCTGGAGGCCGAGCCGGGCTGGGCGGCCGAAGAGGTCGGTCTGCCCGTCGAGCTGATCCGTGAGCTCGGGGTCATCCCCTCGTACTACCTCCGCTACTTCTACTGCCGCGACGAGGTCCTCAGCGAACAGCTGAGCGGCCGATCCCGGGCCGAAGACGTGATGGAGATCGAACGCAGGCTGCTGGAGATGTACCGGGACCCGAAGCTCGACGAGAAGCCAAAGCTGCTCGAGGAGCGTGGCGGGGCCTTCTACAGCGAGGCTGCGGCGCAGCTCATCGCCTCGCTCCATTCGGACACCGGCGACGTACAGGTCGTGAACGTCCGGAACGGCGGGGCGCTGCCCGACCTTCCCGCCGACGCGGTCGTCGAGATCCCGGCGCGGATCGACCGGGCGGGGGCACATCCGTTGCCCCTGGCGTCGCTCCAGCCCGAGCTGCGGGGTCTGGTCCAGGCAGTGAAGGCGTACGAGGACCTCGCCGTCGCGGCGGCGATCCACGGCGATCGCGCGACGGCCGAGAAGGCGCTCCTTGCCCACCCGCTCGTCGGTCGCTTCTCGGTCGCTCGGCCCCTCCTCGCCGCTCTCCTCGAGGCGAACCGCGCGTATCTTCCGCGGTTCTTCGAACCGGGGTCCAAGGAGGTTGCCAATGCCGTGTGAGACGGCTCGAACGCCATGCGTATCCGGAGACGGATCCGATCGACCACGTGCCACGGGTCGCACGAAGAAGAGGAGGTTTCGATGACACGGTTCAGGCCACTGGCCATCGGGGTCGCCGCCGTTCTCGCCCTCGCGGCCTGCGGCAGCTCCACCACACCGGCACCGAGCGCGATCGGCAGCACGCCGGCGAGCGCCGCCGCCAGCGCGGCCGCTTCTCCGAGCGCCAGCCAGGGCGCGAACACCGGGTTGATCGGCGGCAAGCTTGTCATCGACAACGAGAGCGGGCAGACCTGGTCCTGCCAGTTCAACCCGTTCAACCCCTCGTTGAGCGGTCAGTCGGTCGGCTTCGTGTACGAGCCGCTCGAGTTCGTCGACGCGCTCAAGACGAATGCCGACGGTACGAACGTCGTGACCCCATGGCTCGCGACAGGGTCCACGTGGAACGCCGACTACACGACGCTGACCTTCACCATCCGCAGCGGCGTCACGTGGAGCGATGGCCAGCCGTTCAGCGCGTCGGACGTCCTCTACACGTTCGACGCACTCAAGGCTGACGCGGCGCTCGATACGAACGCCCTGTGGCAGGCGAACGGCGGCCCACTGACGGACGTGGCATTGCTGGGGTCCGACCAGGTCGTCTTCACGTTCTCGGGGCCCGCCCAGACCTACTTCTACTACGTCGCGGACCAGATCCCGATCGTCTCCCAGCACCTCTGGTCCAAGGAGGACCAGACCAAGCTCGACGCGTTCCCCGACGCCACACCCGTCGGGACGGGCCCGTACCTGGTGTCCGGCTGCTCGGAGAACAACATCAAGTACCTGCGCAACCCGAATTACTGGCAGGCCACGCCGGGTCATCCGGTGCCGCAGATCGCCGAGCTCGACTACCCGGCCTTCCTGAGCAACGACCCGGCCAACCTCCAGCTTGCCCAGGGGCAGGCGCAGTGGGGCGCCCAGTACATCCCGAACATCGACTCGTTCTATGTCGCCAAGGACCCGGCGCATCGTCACTACTGGTTCCCGCCGACGGTGAACGTGGGGGTCTTCCCGAACCTCGACGACCCGCTCCTCGGCAACCTCGCCGTGCGCCAGGCGATCGCGCTCGCGATCAACCGGCCGGAGGTCTCGCAGCGCGGTGAGTCCGGCTACCAGCCGCCCGCCAACCAGACCGGCATCGTCCTGCCGACCTACCAGGCCTGGTACGACAAGACGCTCGACACGACGGCCTTCGATGTCGCGAAGGCAACCCAGACCCTCGAGGCTGCAGGGTTCACCAAGGGCTCCGACGGCATCTACAAGGATGCCCAGGGCCGGCGCCTTTCCTTCACGATCAAGACGATCAGCGGCTACACGGACTGGGATTCGTCGGTCAAGGTGATCCAGCAGCAGCTTAAATCGGCCGGGATCGAGGTCTCCAAGATCCTCGATGAGGACAACGGGACCTACACGACCGACCTCCAGGGCGGCACGTTCCAGCTCGCCTACGGCGAGGAGACGGGCGGCCCGCTGCCCTACTACGAGCTGCGCCAGATGCTGCTTGGCGCGAACATCGGGTCGACCAACTACTCGCGCTACAAGTCCGCGTCCACCGACGCCCTCTTCGCCAAGTACCCGGCGTCCAGCCCGGCGGACCAGCTCAGCATCATCAAGCAGATCGAGACCGTGATGGCCACCGACATCCCCATGATCCCGGTCACGGAGGGGGTGGACTGGTACCAATACGACACCACGAGCATCGGCGGCTGGCCCACGCCGGA
>JARLHH010000262.1 GCA_031292335.1 Candidatus Limnocylindrales bacterium
CTGATCATGAAGCGGCTGACCGGGATCACGGTGGTGCTGGCGGGCATCGGCGCGTTCGCCGGGATCTTCGGCATGAGCGAGGCCGGGTCGGCCTTTGCGCGCAACGAGGCGCCGGGATTCTGGCTGGTCACCGCGGCGATCGTGGCGCTCTCGCTCGCGATCTTCGGCGTCCTGCGCAGGCTCGACTGGCTCTGACGGTCCGGCACTCGCCTGCCGTCACTGGCAGACGACGGGCTGCGGCGTGGGGTGCGCGGCGGCGTGATCGGCGGGCCCGGAGCTGAGCGGCTCGGCCACCACGATCAGGACCAGGCCGGTGTAGCCGGGGACCCCCTGGCGCGGGCCCTCCGACGTCTGGAGCACGAGCTCCTGCTGGGGCTCGCTGTACAGCTGGGACTGGTGGCGCAGCACACGGGTGATCTCGTAGAGGAAGAGCTGGTCGTCGCTCGTGTAGACCTGGACGAGCATCCCGAGCATCGCGCTCCCGTTGTCGATCCGCGACTGGAGGAGCAGCGGCAGGAACATGCCCTCCCGGGCGTGGGCAAAGATGTAGGTGGTCCCGGCGAAGCCCGGCCGGCTGAGCGTGGGCAGGTACTCGGCCACGTTGCAGTACGGGAAGGCGTTGGGATCGCTCGGCGGGTGGACCACCGGCAGATCGATGCTGAGCGCCGGGACGACCACCCGCGTGACGACCCGCGCCGTTGAGGGGCTCGCCGCCGTGCCGCTCGAAGCGCCCGGCGTGGGGAGCGGGGGAAGCGTCGGGAACGGCAGGAGCGACGGGGAGGCTGCCGGTGCCGCCGAGACGAGCGCCGGGGGACTCGGCGCCGTCGCCTGGGTGGGCATGCCGTAGGTGAGCAGCCCCGCCCCCAGCAGCGTCACGCCCGCCGCCGTCAGGGCTGCCGGAAGGAAGCGGCCGCCTACCCAGTTGACGATCGATCGCATTCGAGCGCTCATGCTACCAGCGGGATCGCGCCTCGCCGGTGAGCGGCCCGCCGGGGCCGACGACCAGCCCGCGGCCCGCCGGGGCCGGCGAGCGGCTGCCGGTGACCAGACCGCGCCCCGCCGCGCGGCCGGGGGGCCCGCGCGCTACGCTCCTGCCTGATGCGGAGCTTCCTCGCCATCCTGCTCGGGCTTGCCGTGGGCATCGGTGCCGCGGTCGGCCTCGGCGCGGCGGTCATCGCGCTCACGCCCGCGCCTACCGTGCGGGTGACGCCGGCGCCACCGGCGGCCTCGGTGGCCTCGCCGGTTCCGGCCGCATCGCCGGTTCCGGCCGCATCGCCGGTTCCGGCCGTCGGGGCCACGCCGGCGGCGGTCAGCGGGACGGGCACCACGACCGCGCCCGGCGCCAGCCAGACCACCTCGCCGTTCCCGCTCGTGGGCCGGCCGGCCCCCGCCCTCATGGCTCCGCAGGTCGGCGGCGGCACCATCGACCTCGCCGCGCTCCGGGGCAGGCCGGTCTGGCTCGTCTTCACGGGCACCTACTGCCCGCCCTGTCGCGACGAGTACCCCGTCATGAACGGGTTCGCGGCCCGCTACGCGGCGACGGGGCTGGTCGTGCTCGCGATCCACGTCCGCGAGGGAGAGCAGACCGTGGCGCCCTTCGTCACGTCACTGAACGTCGTCTTCCCGGTCGGCCTGGACCAGGACGGCTCGCGCGCCCGGGCCTGGGACGCGGTCGCCCTGCCCATCCACTACTTCATCGACGCCCAGGGGGTCGTGCGCGACGCCGCAATCGGCGGGATCGGTCCCGACCAGATGGCGCAGGGACTCGAGTCGATCCTGCCCGGCGTGACGGTCACACCGTAGCGTGGTGACCGCCCGCGGCCGCCGCTCAGGGCAGGCCGGCGACGACCCGGCAGCGGCCACGGTCGAGCGGGCCGTCGTCGCCGTCCGTGCGCTGACCGGGGTACCCGGCGGGCTCCTCGTGGTCTGCGACTTCGACGGGACGCTGACGCCGATCTCCCCCGACCCGACCGCGCCGGCCATCCTCCCGGCCGCCCGCCACGCGCTGCGAAGGCTGGCCCGCGCGGCTCGCCGGCGGCCCGACCGACTGGCGCTCGCCATCCTGTCCGGCCGCACCGCCCTCGACGTCGCCGGCCGCGTCCGCGTCGGTGGGCTGACCTACCTCGGCGACCACGGGATCCAGGGCGGGGATCTTCCCGTGGGCGCCGCGGCCGAGTGGCTCCGGGTGGCCCACGACCCGCGCCTCGCCGGGCACGGCGCGGTCGCGAGGCGCCTGGGCGACGAGGTGGGGCGACTGCTCGGCGACGCCGCGTGGCTCTACGTGGAGCCCAAGGGACCCTCGGTCGCCTTCCACTTCCGCGCCGCCGACGATCCCCCGGCCGCCCGCGTCCGGATTCTCTCCGCGCTCGACGACGCGATTGCCGCGCTTCCGGCTGAGCTTCGCGGGCCGCGCTTCCGGAGGTGGGAGGGCCGCCGCATCGTGGAGCTTCGGCCGGAGGAGGCGGGGGCGAAGGGCGAGGCCGTGGCCCGGCTCCTCGAGCGGCACGGGTCGACGGCCGCGCTCGTCGTCGGCGACGACCGCTCCGACGCGGAGGCCTTCGCGGTGGTGGCCCGGGAGCGCGAGGCGGGCCGTCTGGCCGCCTGCCTCCTGCTCGGGGTTCGCGGCCCACGCGAGTCGCCCGCGGAGCTGCTCGCGACAGCCGACCTCATCCTGCCGGAGCCTGCCTCCACGGCGGTCGTGCTGCGGGCGCTCGCCCGGGCCCTGGAAGCGGAGGACCCCGCTCGAGCCTGAGCGGGCGTCCGCCGGGCGTTCGTCGCCGCCCAGCCGGCAGTTCCTGCCAGACGCACGCCACGCGGGCGTTCGTCGCGGTGTTGTCGCCACGTGCGCACCAGGCGGTCACCTGGCCACCCGGGCGTTCGGCATCGTCGTCGCTGTGGCGCGGCCCGTGCGGCGTGCGCCTGAGTCCTCCGCTCTGCCGATCTCGGGCAGGATGACGTACGCCCGGGTGGTGAGCACGTGGCGGAAACGGCGAACCCAGGGGCCGGGGCTCGCGACGACCCCCGCGGCGGGGCCCGTGGCACCCGCGCGGCCCGGCGGACCGGCGACGGACCCGCGACGACCGACGACCGACGACCGTGCCCCTCGTCGCGACGGGGCTACCGGATGGCGACCGCGACCCCGATCGCCTGGGCGGCGGACGAGACGCTCGTCAGGATCAGCCCCGGGAAGAGGCCGAGGGCCACCGTCATCACGGCCGTGATCGCGAGCCCCAGCCGCAGCAGCGCGCCGTGGCCGATGGGCGTCGGCTCGCCGGTGGGTTCGCGCATGTACATGTAGACGATGACCCGCAGGTAGTAGAAGGCAGCCACGGCGGCGTTGAGGACGGCGATCACGGCGAGGGCCGTGAGCCACCCACCCGCCTGGACGGCCGCCAGGATCACGTAGGCCTTGGCGAAGAAGCCGGCCGTGGGCGGGATCCCGGTCAGGGAGAGCAGGAAGAGCACCATCAGGAGCCCGAGCGCCGGCTCGCGCCGTCCAAGCCCCGCGAACGTCTCCAGCCGGCTGCTCACCCCGGGGCGCTTCTGGAGGGCGGCGATCACGGCGAACGCCCCCAGGTTCATGAACGAATACGCGGCGCCGTAGAAGAGCAGCCCCTCGAGGCCCTGGAGCACGCCCGCCGCGTACGCCGCGAGGCCCACCAGCATGTACCCGGTGTGGGCGATCGACGAGTAGGCGAGCATCCGCTTGACGTTGTCCTGTGTCAGGGCCACCAGGTTGCCGAGCGTCATCGTCAGCGCGGCGAGGACGAAGATGACGATCACCCACTCCTGGCGAAGCGGCAGGAGCGCCTCCGCGAAGACCCGCAGGACCACCGCGAACGCGCCCACCTTCGGGCCCACGGACAGGTAGCCCGTCACGGGTGTCGGTGAGCCCTGGTACGCGTCGGGCGTCCAGTAGTGGAACGGGACGGCGGCCATCTTGAACGCGACGCCGGTCGTCAGGAAGGCCAGGCCCATCGCCAGCCCGGGCGAGAGGGTCGCCTGCCCCGCGACGATCTCGCCGATCCGGGCCGCCACGTCGGCGATCCGGGTGGACCCGGTCAGGCCCCAGACGTAGGCGAGGCCGAACAGGAAGATCGCGCTGGAGAACGAGCCGAGCAGGAAGTACTTGATCGCGCCCTCGGTCGAGAGCGCGTCCCGCTTGTGGTACCCGGCCAGGAGGTAGCCCGGGATCACCATGAGCTCCAGGCCCACGAACAGCACGATGAGATCGGCGGAGGCGGCCACCAGCATCGCGCCGCCCAGCGCGAAGATGAGGATCGCGGCGAACTCCGCGACCGGGAGCCCGCGCGGCTCGAGGTAGTCGGGCGCGAAGAGGCAGGTGATCGCCGCGATCGCGACGAAGATCGTGTCCAGGAACGTCGTCAGGTTGTCGACCTTGTACATCCCGCCGAACGCGGTGCCGGGCGCCTGACCCGTCCACAGGATCAGCGCCCCGACGCCGACGAGCCCCGCCAGGGCCACGCCGAGAGCGAGGTGCCGGTTCCCGGGCTTCACGATGTCGGCCAGGATGACGAGCGCCGCCACGGCCACGGCAGCCGCGAAGGGTGCGATGAGGGTGAAGTCGGACCAGGTCATGGGGCAGGCAGCTCCCGTCAGCGGCCGATGGACATCGCGACCGCCGGGTCAACCGCGGCGAGGACCGCCTTGACCGGGCCCGTGATGAGGTCCAGCACGAGGGCGGGATAGAGGCCCAGGACCACCGTCAGCGCACCGAGCGGCGCGAGCGTCAGGATCTCCGTGGGACGCATGTCGGTCAGGTGGTGCCCGATCCCGGCCAGGAACTCCGACACCTGCCCGAAGCAGACGCGCTGGAGCATCCACAGCAGGTAGCCCGCCGCGAAGATCATCACGAACGTGACGGACACGCCGACCCACGGGTTGAAGGCGAAGGCGCCCTGGAAGACGAGGAACTCGCCCACGAACCCGGCCAGGCCCGGCAGGCCCACGGACGCGAACACGAAGAACCCCAGCGCGGCCGAGTAGACCGGCGTCACCGCGCCCAGGCCGCCCATCTTCGCGATCGTCCGGTCGTGGGTCCGCTCGTAGATCACGCCGACCAGCAGGAACAGGGCGCCGGTGATGAGGCCGTGGTTGACCATCTGGAGGATCGCGCCCTGGAGCCCCTGCGCCTGGAAGATGAAGATCCCCAGCGTCACGAACCCCATGTGGCTGACCGAGCTGTAGGCGACCAGCTTTTTGAGGTCGGGCTGGACCAGGGCCACGATCGCCCCGTAGATGATGGCGATGATCGACAGCGCGATCAGGAGCGGTGCAAAGACGTGGGCGCCGTGCGGGAAGAGCGGGATCGCGAACCGGATGAAGCCGTAGGCGCCCAGCTTGAGCAGCACCCCGGCCAGGATGACCGAGCCCGCCGTCGGCGCTTCCACGTGCGCGTCCGGCAGCCAGGTGTGGAAGGGGAACATCGGGACCTTGATCGCGAAGGCCAGCGCGAAGGCGGCGAACGCGAAGACCTGGAACGTGCCGTCGAAGCCCGCCCCGGCCAGCCGCTCCAGGTCGAAGGCGCCCACCCACGAGCCGGTGGCGTGCTGGTAGGTGAACGCGGTGGCGAGGATCGCGACCAGCATGAGGAGCGACCCGACCAGGGTGTACAGGACGAACTTGATCGTCGCGTAGATCCGGTTGGGGCCGCCCCAGATCCCGATGATGAGATACATCGGGACGAGGACCACTTCCCAGAAGATGTAGAAGAGGAAGAGATCCAGGGCCAGGAAGACGCCCAGCATCCCGACCTCGAGGACCAGGAAGGAGATCATGTACTCCTTCACCCGCTCCTTGATCGGCGAGAAGCTGGCCAGGATCGAGATCCACGACAGCGTGGTGGTGAGCACCACCATCGCCACGGAGAGCCCGTCGGCGCCGACCTTGTACTGGATCCCGAAGAGCGGGATCCAGTCGGCGACCTGCACGTACTGGAAGGATCCCGCCGCCGAGGCGACCATCTCGCGGCCCGGCAGGAAGCCCAGGACCAGCCACAGGCTGACCACCCAGGTCGCCAGCGCGAAAGCCAGCGCGGTCGCCCGGATCGCGCCGAGGTTGCGCCGGGGGATGAACGCGACCACGACAGCGCCTACCAGCGGCAGGAAGATGATCAGGCTCAGGATCGGGAAGGAGGAGATGTCCATGGCGTCCTCCTACCGCGCCGCGATCACGAGGTAGGAGCCGGCCATGATGATCAGGCCGATGGCGATGCCGAGCGCGTAGTTCTGGACCCGTCCCGTCTGGATCCGGCGCAGCCCGTTGCCGGCATCCACGGTGACCCTCCCGACCGCGTTGACGGTGCCGTCCACGACGTTCCGGTCGAACCACCAGAGCGCGTTCGCCACCCGTCCGCCGATCACCATGAACAGGAGGTGGTTCAGGTCGTCGAACCACCACTTGTTGAGCGACGCGCGGTAGAGGAAGCGGGACGCCCCCGACGAGGCGGTGATCGCCTCCACGGTCTGCCGGCGCCCGTTGCGGCGGAAGAACCCGAACAGCCAGATGCCGGCCACCAGGCCGATCGAGGCGACGCCGACGCTCACGAGGATCAGCGCGCCGTCGATGCCGAACAGCGCGAACGGCTGCGTCGACTGACCCAGTGTCTCCTCCGCGCCCGAGAAGACCGGGTGCAGCCACTGAGTCAGCAGCGAGTTGCCGAAGGGAAGGCCGAGCCAGAGGCCCAGCAGCGCCGCCGGGATCGAGAGCAGGATCAGCGGCAGCGTCATCGTCCATGTCGACTCGTGGATCGTGGGCTCCACGGCCGGGTCCACGTGGCTGTTGCCGTAGAACGTCTTGCCCATCAGGCGCCACATGTAGAACGCGGTCATGCCCGCCACGACCACGCCGATCGCCCAGACCCAGCCGAAGTTGAGCTTGTACGCCTCGCCCAGGATCTCGTCCTTGGAGAAGAAGCCGGCGAAGGGCGGGATGCCGGCGATCGCGATCGTGCCGATCAGCATCGTCCAGTGCGTGATGGGGATCTTCCGCCACAGGCCGCCCATCTTGTTCATGTCCTGCTCGTCGTGGACGGAATGGATCACCGAGCCGCTGCCCAGGAAGAGCAGCCCCTTGAAGAAGCCGTGGGCCATGAGGTGGAAGATGGCGGCCGCATACGCCCCCACGCCGAGCGCCGCGAACATGTAGCCGAGCTGGCTCAGGGTCGAGTAGGCGAGGACGCGCTTGATGTCCGTCTGGGTGAACGCGATCGAGGCCGCCAGGATCGCCGTGAAGATGCCGACCGCCGCCACCACGACCATCGCCTCCGGCACCAGGCTGAAGATCGGGTTGGCCCGGGCCACCAGGTAGACGCCCGCGTTCACCATCGTGGCGGCATGGATGAGGGCCGAGACCGGCGTCGGGCCCTCCATCGCGTCCGGCAGCCAGACGTGGAGCGGGAACTGGGCGCTCTTGCCCACCGCGCCGCAGAAGAGCAGGAGCGCGATCGCGAGGATCGTCCCGTGGTCCAGCCCGGCGATGCGGTCGAACGCGTCGCGCATGTTCAGGGTGCCGGTGGAGACCCAGATGAGCATGATCCCGAGCGCGAATCCCACGTCGCCGACCCGGTTGACGATGAAGGCCTTCTTCGCGGCGAGCGCCGCGGAGCGCCTGCCGTACCAGAAGCCGATCAGCAGGTAGCTCGACAGGCCCACGAGCTCCCAGCCCGCGAAGACGACCAGGAAGTTGTCCGCCAGGACGAGCAGCAGCATGCTGAACATGAAGAGGTTCAGGTAGGCGAAGAACCGCCACCGGCCCGGGTCGTGCGACATGTAGCCGACCGAGTACAGGTGGACGAGCAGCCCAATCGTCGAGACGACGATCAGCAGGCAGGCCGTCAGCTGGTCGACGAAGAACCCGACGTCCACGTTGAACGCGCCCGCCGGGATCCAGGTCCAGAGCGTGATGCCGGCACCGTGCTCGCCGAAGCCGCCGGTCAGGGCCTGGTAGACGACCGCCATGCTGAGCAGCCAGGTGGCCGTCACGCCGAGCAGGGGCAGCACGAACGCCGGGCGCCCGATCCGGCGCCCGAAGAATGCCGTGAACACGAAGCCGGCGAGCGGGATGGCGGGGATGAGCGGGACGAGGTTGATCAGGCTGTTCGGCGTGGCGCCACCGGCGGCCGCCGCGGCGAGCGCCGGCGTGACGTTCGGGACCAGGGATGCAAACATGCAGGCGGCTCGGTTCCCGCGGCTACTGGCGCATGCTGTCGTACTCGTCGACGAGCGGCGTGCGGCGGTTCCGGTAGATGGCCATCACGATCGCCAGGCCCACCGTCGCCTCCGCCGCGGCGACGGCCATGACCAGCAGGGCGATGACGGAGGCCGTCCCGTTGAGGGCGGGGATGAACGCCCCGAAGGCGACGATCGTCAGGTTGACGGCATTCAGCATCAGCTCGATCGACATGAGCATGCTGATCGCGTTGCGCCGGGCCAGGAACCCGAATGTCCCGATCGAGAACAGGATCCCGGAGATGACGAGGTAGGCGTCCAGGCTCTGGCTCACGCGTCCCGGCCCTC
>JARLHH010000045.1 GCA_031292335.1 Candidatus Limnocylindrales bacterium
CGCGCCGCCGGCACCCGGAAGATGACGCTCGCGGTGGCCTGGTCGCCGTCGCCGCTCCGCTGCGACCCGGCGACGTACCCGCCGACCGCGGCGACCGCCCGTTCGGCGGCGCTGATCGCTGCGTCGAGATCCGCCACCCTGAGATCGAGCTGGCCGGTCCGCACGATCAGCGGGCCGCCGACGTCGGGCAGCGTCCCGCCAGCGGCCCCCGTGGAGCCGCCCCCGTCCGCTGCGTTCTGAAGCGGGCCGAAGGCGGAGTCGCGGCTGGCCGGCGACGGGGCGGCCATCGCGGCCGGGGCCGCTTCGACCCCGGGAACGCCCCCGGCGCTCGCGAGGCTGCTCGCCGTACTGCTGCAGCCGGCCAGCAGGATCACGCCCGTGGCAAGGAGGCTGCCGAACGCGAACCGAAACCCGGGGCGCGACCCTTCGCCGACGCGGATGTCCGTGCTCTTCATGGCGTCACCCTGCTTCCAACCGCCGGCGGCGCATCGCGCGTCGCCTGCCGCGGGGACGCAGCGGGAGGGATCCCGGTTCCGGGCCGTCAGCCCAGGCGCACGTTGTCGATGAGACGCGTGGGGCCGAACCGCGCCGCGAGGGAGAGCATCGCGGGACCTTCGATCCGCTCCAGCTCGACGAGCGTCACGTCGTCGGCGCAGGAGACGTACTCGACGGCGACGCGTCGTTCGGTGGCCAGCACGGCGGCGACACGGTCGCGAATGGCGGAGGCGTCGCGCTCCCCAGCCTTCCACGCGGCCCGTCCGGCCAGCAGGGCGCGATGCAGGACCGGTGCCGCGGCACGGTCGTCGGCGGCAAGGTGGACGTTGCGGGACGAGAGGGCCAGCCCATCGGGCTCCCGGACGGTCGGGCAGCGCACCACCTCGGTCATGCCCAGGTCGCGGGCCATCCGCTCGATCACCCGGAGCTGCTGGCCGTCCTTCTCGCCGAAGTAGGCGCGGTCGGGTCGAACGATCCCGAACAGCACCGCGACGACGGTCGTGACACCGGCGAAGTGTCCCGGCCGCGCGGCGCCCTCCAGCGGGAGCGTCAGCCGCTCGACGGTCACCGACGTGTCGAAGCCGGCCGGGTAGACGTCGTCGACCGACGGAAGCCAGACGAGGTCCGCGCCGGCATCCGCGCACAGCCGCAGGTCGGTGGCCTCGCCGCGAGGGTACCGCGCAAGGTCGGCCGGATCGTCGAACTGGCGGGGATTGACGAAGATCGAGACCGCGACGGCCCCGCATTCGTCGTGGGCCTGCGCGATCAGGGAGCGGTGGCCGGCGTGGAGCCAACCCATCGTGGGGACCAGCCCCAGCGGTCGGCGGCGACCGTCGAGCGCGCGGCGGAGCTCGGCGCGACTCCGGACGACGTCCACGGACGGCGGATCAGAGGTCGCGATCGAGCGGGATCCCGGCGCCGATGTCCGACCGGCCCGCGGCCGTCCGGTCGTCCGGACCGTTGCCCAGGACCTCGTCGAGGACCGCGTCGTCCATCCGGCTCGACTGGGCGGCGCCCGGGAAGGTGCCCGCCTCGACCTCGGCCTTGTAGGCAGTCGCAGCCGCCAGGATCGCACCGCGCAGGTCCGCGTACGGTTTCGCGTGGCGCGGCATGAACGTCCCGAGGCCCAGGAAGTCGGTCACGACCTGGACCTGGCCTGAGCACCCGGCCCCCGCGCCGATGCCGATCGTCGGGATCCGCAGCCGGGCGGTGATCGCGGCGGCGAGCTGCTCCGGCACGAGCTCCACCACGACCGCGAATGCCCCCGCTTCCTGGACTGCCAGGGCGTCGTGGAGGAGCGCCCGGGCGGCCTCGCGGGTCCGGCCCTGGACGCGGATCTTGCCGAGCGCGTTGATCGCCTGGGGAGTCAGGCCGACATGGCCCATCACGGGCACGCCGGCCCGGACCAGCGTCTCGATGACGCGCGCGGTCCGGACGCCTCCCTCCACCTTCACCGCCTGGGCGCCTGCCTCACGAAGGAAGCGGCCCGCGTTCCGGACCGCGTCGTCCGCGGTGGCGTACGAGAGGAAGGGCATGTCCGCCACGATCAACGCCCGACGTGCCCCCCGGACCACGGCCTTGGTGTGGTGGAGCATCTCGTCCATCGTCACCCGGACGGTGGACTCGTAGCCCAGCATCACCTGGCCCACCGAGTCCCCGACAAGGAGCATCGGGATGCCTGCCTCGTCGAGGATGGCCGCCGTCGGGTAGTCGTACGCGGTCAGCATCGCGATTCGCTCGCCGTCCGCGTACAGGCGGGCGATGTCGACGACCGAAAGGCGAGGCGCGGTGTCCGGCGTGCTGCTCACGAAGCGGTTCCCCCGGCTGCGGATGTCGCGCCAGTCTGCGCCGCCGCGTCGCGAGCGTCCAGCAGGGCCGCCACACGGTCGAGGATCCGGTCGGCCACGACGCGCTTGGGCAGGAGCGGCAACGCCTCGCTGCCGCCGTCGGCCGCGAACAGGGTCACCCGGTTGGTCGAGGTCCCGAAGCCCGAGCCCGGCTCACCGACGTCGTTGGCGACCAGGAGGTCGACCCGCTTCGCCCGGAGCTTGGCAGCGGCCCGCTCCAGCCCCCCGGTCTCCGCCGCGAACCCGACCAGGACGGGTCGCGGGACGATCGGCGCGCCGCCCGGGGCACCTGTCTCGTCGAGACCGTCGACGCGCCGGCCCAGCCCGGCGAGCAGGTCCGGGTTGGCCCGCAGCTCCAGCGTGAGGCCGGCCCCGGTCCGCGGGATCTTGGTCGGATTGGTCACGGCGGGCCGGAAATCCGCCACCGCGGCCGTCATGACCAGGGCGTCAAAGCCGGCCGCGCCGGTCGGCGCGAGGACGAGCGACGCGAGCGCCGCCTGCATGTCCGCCGCCGTCTCGGCGCGGAGCAGCTTGACGCCGGACGGAATCGGGGCGGAAACGGTGCCCGCGATCAGCGTGACCCGCGCGCCGCGATCGCGGGCGGCCTCGCAGACCGCGAAGCCCATCGCCCCGGTGCTGCGGTTGCCGATGAAGCGGACGGGATCGATCGGCTCCGCGGTCCCGCCCGCGGTGACCACCAGGTGGCGACCGGCCAGGTCGTCCGCGTCGCGCGCGGGGTCGTCCGCGTCGATCAGACGAGGGGGCCGGTCGGCGGGGTCGGGCTTCCGGATCGGGCGCGCACCGATCGCGTCGATCGCCGCGTCCACGATCCGCTCGAGGGCGGCGAGACGGCCGATACCGACCTGGCCGGAGGCGAGGCTGCCGGCCTCGGGCTCGACGATCCGGTAGCCGAAGCTGTCGCGGAGGATCCGCACGTTTGCCTGCGTCGCCGGGTGGGCGTACATATCCCCGTCCATCGCCGGCGCGACCACCACCGGCGCGGACGTGGCGAGGCAGGTGGCGGTGACGACGTCGGCAGCCAGCCCGTGCGCCATCGCGCCCAGCCAGTGGGCGGTGGCGGGCGCCACGATGACCACGTCCGCGGCGTCGGCCGTGATCACGTGCCCGATCCGCCCATCCGGGAGCAGGTCCAGCACGTCCGCGTCCACCGGCCGCCGGCTGAGCGCCGCAAGGGTCAGCGGAGCGACGAAGCGGGTTGCCGACGGCGTCATCAGCACGACCACGTCGGCACCCTCGGCGCGCAGGAGGCGCAGCAGGTCAACGGCCTTGAACGCAGCGATCGAGCCGGTGATCCCCAGCGCGACGAGGCGTCCGGCGAGGCGCCCGGGCTCGCTCACGCCTGGGCCTCGTCGCCCGTGACCGCCCGGTGCAGATGGACC
>JARLHH010000263.1 GCA_031292335.1 Candidatus Limnocylindrales bacterium
CCACCGAGCTGTGCGGGTCCGCGATAGCCCGCAGGAACGCGAGCAGCAGCCGTACCTCCGGGCGGCTGTAGAGCCCCGACACGCCCGAGAACCGCCACGGAATGCCGGCCACGTTCAGCGAGCGAAGGATCGCGTCCGCGTCGGCGTTCGCCCGGACCAGCACCGCGTGGTCCCGTGGCCGAGCCCCGGCGCGCGTCCGGCGCTCGATCTCCCCGGCGACCCAGTCCGCCTCCTCCGTCCCGGTCGCGAACGCCGCCTGGCGGACGGGCACCGCGCTGCGCCCCCGCCGATGCGCGACCAGGCGCTTGACGATCCCGCGCTGGACCTCGAGGCGGTCGGGGTCGTTGAACCGGATCAGGCGATACGACGCGTCCAGGATCGGCGCCCGCGACCGGTAATTGCGCCGCATGACGATCATCCGCGCGCCCCGGAAGTGCGCCTGGAAGTCGACGATGGCGCCCGTCGCGGCACCGCGGAACCGGTAGATGGACTGGTCGTCGTCGCCCACCACGGTGATGTTCCTGCGCGGCTCCGCGATGAGCGTCACGAGCTCCGCCTGGGCTCGGTTGACGTCCTGGAACTCGTCCACGAGCACGTACCGGAAACGGGACTGGAGCGCGCGACGCGCGGCGGGATGCTCCCGCAGGAGCGTCAGCGCGAGGCGCACCTGGTCGCCGAAGTCGATCGCGCCGGCCTCGCCGAGGAGCTCCTGGTAGCGCCCGTACGCGGCGGCCAGCTCCGCGTGGCGGCGCGCCTCGTCCCGGAGGGCAGCCGCGCCGACCCCGGCGCCGCCGGCTTCCGCCGCGGTCGTCAGCGCGGCCGCGTGGGCCCGGTACTCCTCCGGGGAGACGTCCTCGTCCTTCAGGCGGCTGAAGAGGGCGGCCAAAGCGGCCAGGAACCGCGTCGGATCGCCGAGCGGCCGGTAGGCGTCCAGCTCCAGCCGGAAGAGCCGCTCCCGCAGGAAGATCACCGTCTCCGCGCGCGTCAGGACCCGCGGCTCCGACGGCAGGCCGAGCTCCAGGGCATGCTCCCGGACGATCCGGTCCCCGAACGCGTGGAACGTCGCGACGAGCGTGTCGGTGTAGCCGTATGGCACCAGCTTGTCGACCCGGAGCTGCATCTCCTCCGCCGCCTTGTCGGTGAAGGTGAGGGCGAGGATCTCCGAGGGCTTCGCGCGCTTCGTCGCGATCAGCCAGGCAATGCGCCGCGTCACGACCTGCGTCTTACCGGTCCCCGCCCCGGCGACGACCAGCAGCGGGCCATCGCCGTGGGTCACGGCCCGCCGCTGCTGCGGGTTGAGGTTCGCGAGCAGCGCCTCGACGCCGGCCGGCTGGGCCGGCTGGGTCGGCCGCCCGGCCGATTCCGCGGGGGCGAGCTGCTCCAGCCAGACGGGGATCTGCTCGAGGGGCGGCGCCTCACGGGCTCGGCGCCGCCGGGGCGCCTTCCGGCCGTCCGGGCTCGTCTCCGCGCGGGCCATCACTCGACCCCCGGCCCGCGCAGCCGGCGCGCCGCCAGGCGGGAGCTCACGCGCCCTCCGTCAGCGACCGAGCGCCCGGTCCATCGCCTCGCGCAGCGCCGCTTCCTCTTCCGCGGAGAGCGCGCCCTCCGCGACGCCACGGGCGACGGCCTTGCCGTACACGCGGGTCTGGTTGCGGGCGTGGAGGCTCGAGAGGACGACGCCGTCCGCCTCCGGGTTCGTCATCGCGAGCGCGAAGCTCTGGTTGCCGCCCGTATCGTCGAAGTTGTTGAACCGGACGAGGCTGATGCCCTGGACGCTGTGGCGAGCACGGTCCTCGAGGGCGGCCGCGCGGGCAGCGAGCTCGTCCTGCCGCCGAGCCACCGCGTAGACCTTGTCGACGTGCGCCTCGAGGACGTCCGCCAGGTTCGTGCCGTCGTCGCCCCGCGTGAGCGCGGCCAGGCGCGCTTCAAGCAGCCGACCCCGCCGCGCGACCACCAGCAGTGCCCACGCGAGCACCACCAGGGCGACCACGAGCAGGCTGACGATGAGTCCGATGTTGTCGCTGACGAGCGTGTCGAGTGCGCTCACGGGTCCTCCGGTGGGGCTGCGGCGAGTCTAGCAGGGCGCGCTTGCCCGGCGCCCGAGCCCGGCTTTGGCCGGCGCCCGAGCCCTGCCCGGCCCGGCGTCCGAGCCCGGGGCCTGCGATCGCGGCGGCAGCCGCCCGCGCTCCCTTTCGGCTCGCCCGGGCCCGGCGGTGCTATTCTTCGGCGTCGTCGGACGCACGCGCGCCCGCCACGGCATGCGTCCGAGCAGGCCCGGCCCCAGCGGCCGGAACACCAGGAGGCCGACCTCAGCATGGCGAAACGCCAGCGCGGCAGCACGCGACCGGGCCAGCGGCCCCCCACGAAGAGCACGAGCGGGCGCGTCCCGGCACGTCCGACCGCCGCGGCGTCCACGGCGCCCGTGGCACCCCGGCCGGCCACCACGCTCACGGACGACGAGCTTTCCCGGGCAGCCGCGATCGAGGCGCGAATCGTCGACGAAGAGCGCCAGGCCGGCGCCTCCCTGGCACGCGTCCGCGATCGTCGGCGAGGCACCGCGGACGATGCGCCGGCCCGCGGGCGTGGCCGCGTCGTCACGTCGCTGGCCGTGGTGGCAGCCGACGAGTACGTCTACGTCATGCGGGACCTGCGCCGGATCGCGGTCGTCTTCATCGGCATCTTCGCGATCCTCTTCGCGTCCTTCTTCATCTCGCAGGCCACCGGGCTCCTCCGGGTCTCCTGACCCGAGGCCGGCCGCCCGCCACCGTCCGGGAGCGCCGCTCCGTGGCCCGCCGCGCGGCCGGAACCGCCCCGTCTCCGCTCTTCACGCCATCCCTCCATCTCCGGCCGCTCGCGGACCGGATGCGCCCGGGGTCACTGGACGAGGTGGTCGGCCAGGCCGCCCTCCTCGGGCCGGGAGCGCCGCTTCGGCGCCTGGTCGAGGGCGGCCGCCTGCCCTCCTGCATCCTGTGGGGCCCGCCGGGCTCCGGCAAGACGACCATCGGCCGCCTGCTCGCCGAGGCGGTCGGGGCGCGGTTCGAGGCCCTGAACTCCACGACCGACGGCGTGGCGACGCTGCGCGGGGTGGTCGAAGCAGCCCGTAGCGCCGCCGCCCTCGAGGGCCGACCGACCGTCGTCCTCCTCGATGAGGTCCATCGCTACAGCAAGGCCCAGCAGGATGCGCTCCTGCCCCACGTTGAGGCGGGCACGATCGTCCTGGTCGGCGCCACCACCGAGCCGCCCATTGCCGGCGCGATCACCCCTCCGCTCCTCTCGCGGCTGCGCGTGTTCCGTCTCCAGCCACTCGGGGAGGCCGACCTCGCCACGATCGCGACACGGGCCCTGGATGACGTGGAGCTCGGCCTCGCCGGTGAGTACGCCCTCGAGGAGGCCGCGGCGCGCCAGCTGATCGGGTACGCATCGGGCGACGCGCGCCGGCTGCTCGGGCTCCTGGAGACGGCGGCGGTGCTCGCCGAGCGCCGCGTGGCGGACCTGGGGCCCGGCCCCGTCCCACGTCCCGTCCAGATCGAGGCCGCCGACGTCGCCCGGGCCGCCCAGTCGCCGATGCTCGGCTACGACCGCTCGGGCGTCGTCTCCGCGCTCATCAAGAGCGTCCGGGGATCGGATCCCGACGCCGCACTGTGGTGGCTGGCCACCGCCCTGGAGTCGGGCGAGGATCCGCGCTATCTCGCCCGGCGGCTCGTCATCTCCGCGTCCGAGGACGTCGGGAACGCCGAACCGGCCGGTCTTCCGCTCGCCGTGGCCGCGCTGGCCGCGGTCGAGAAGATCGGGGCCGAGACGAACGACGAGGGGCTGTACGCGCTCGCCCAGGCGGCGGTGTTCCTGGCGGCCTCGCCCAAGTCCGCGGCGGCCGGGCGGGCATTCTTCGCCGCCCGCGACGAGCTGCGGGCCCACGGCCCACGCCCCGTCCCCGGGCACCTCCGGCCGGCTGCCAGGACGTACCGCAACCCACACGATGCGCCGGACGGGGCCGCCGACCAGGCCTACCTGCCGCGGGGCATGACGTCCCGCCGGTTCTGGGAGCCGACCGACGCGGGGGCCGAGGCCCGCCTCGGCCAGCTCCACCGCGGCCGGCTCGACGCAAGGTCGGAAGCCCGGCGCCGCCGGGGCGAGTGAACGCGGCGATCCTGCCGCGTCGCTTCAGGGCTCCAGGTCCACCAACCGTTCGCCACGCGCTCCGCGCGGCAACAGAAGCGCCAGCGGCCGCCGGTCGAACGTCGCGATCCGGTGGACGCCCAGGCGCCCGGCCGCGGCAACGAGGAGCGCGTCCGACAGGCGGGGCCGGTGCTCCGCGTGCTCTGCCAGCAGCGCAGCGGCCCGGACCAGGTCCTCGTAGCTTGGCGAGACCAGCCGAACGGCTCCACTCGTGAGCGCCTCGACAAGCGCCAGGGTCGCCGGCTGCCCCAGCTCCCGCTGGAGGACGTGGTCGGCCTCGCCGAGCGTGAGCGCTCCGACCAGGAGCGGCTCGTCGACCGCTTCGAACCAGGCCCGGGCGACCGCGTGGTTGAGGTCGGCCGTGTCGGCGGCGGCGACGATCACGGACAGGTCGAGCAGCACGGCCATCGCTCAGCGGGCTCCACCCGCCGGGCCCCGCGTCCCGAGCTCGCTGCCGGCGATTCGCCGGGAGTCGAGCGAAAGGCGTCCGTGCGTGCTGCGGCCCACCCCGATGAAGGGGAGCGGCGGGGCAGCATCGTGGGCCGAGAGATAGGCCTCCAGGGCCGCCACGATGACCGCGGTCTTGGTCGAGCGTGTGCGCCGGGCGTGCCGGTCCAGCCGGTCGAGCAGGTCCGGCTCGGCAAGGATCGTCGTCCGCTTCACGGGGCTCATATGCATGCATATATACCATGCTGGACGGCGCCCGTCGGCCTCCCCTACCCTGATCTTCGTTCGTGCGCGCCCCCGGGCGCGCACGCCCGCGATCGACCGCCCAGCCAGGAGGCCCCGCCGTGTATCGCTTCGAGCCGAATCTCCGCATCCCGGGCCCGACCCACCTGCCCCCCGGCGTCCGCGAGGCCGGAGGGCGCCAGATGATCAACCACCGGGGGCCGGAGTTCGCCGCCCTGATGGCCCGCATCGACCGGCGGATGCGCGTCTTCTTCGGCACGGAGCAGGAGATCATCCTCCTCACCGCGGCGGGCACCGGCGGCCTGGAGGCCGCCGTCGTCAACACGCTCTCGCCGGGGGACCGGGTGCTCGCCATGCCGACGGGCGCGTTCGGGGATCGCTTCGCGAAGATCGCCGGCGTGTACGGCGCCGACGTGACGCGCCTCGAGACCGAGTGGGGCCGGGCCGCCGATCCCGCCGCCCTGCGTGCCCACCTCGCGGCCGATGCCGACTACCGGGCCGTGCTGCTGACCCACAACGAGACCTCGACCGGCGTCACGAACCCCGTCGCGGCGCTCGCCGCCGTCGCCCGGGAGCTGGCGCCGGGAGCGCTGATCCTGGTCGATGGGGTCTCGGCGCTCGGCGCGGTCCCGTTCGAGATGGACGCCTGGGGCCTGGACGTGGTCATCACGGGCTCCCAGAAGGCGTGGATGGCCGCCCCGGGGATGTCGATGATCGCGCTGTCGGAACGCGCCTGGGCTGCCGCCGAGGAGGCGCGCATGCCGCGCTTTTACTTCGACCTGCGCGAGGCCCGCAAGTCGGCCGCCAGCGGCCAGACGCCGTGGACGCCGGCAGTGGCGGTGATGTACCAGGTCGACGCGGGCCTCGCGTTGATGGAGGCGGAGACGCCGGCCGGGGTCTTCGCTCGCCACGCCGCCTGCGCCGCCGCGACGCGCGCCGGGCTGGAGACCCTCGGCTTCCGGCTGCTGGCAGATCCGGCTTTCGCCTCGAACACGGTGACAGCCGCCTGGATCCCTGAGGATCTCGACTGGAAGACGTTCAACGGCGAGCTGAAGGCCCGCCAGGTCATCCTCGCGGGCGGCCAGGGCAAGCTCAAGGGGAAGATCTTCCGGGTCGGCCACCTCGGCGCCGTCAACCTGGACGATATCCTGGGCGCCATCGGCGTGATGGAGGAGGTCGCCCTGGGCCTGGGCCGACCGGCGGAGCCGGGCTCCGCCGTGGGCGCCGCCCAGCGCGCCGTCCTCGCCGCCGGCGAGATTCATCCCGTGGCAGCCCAGGGGGCCCCGGCATGAGGATCCTGGTCGCGGAGCCGCTCGCGCGGGAGGGCATCGAGATCCTGCGCCGCAACCACGACGTGGACGAGAAGGTCGGCCTGACGCCCGAGGAATACCGGGCGATCCTGCCGGAGTACGACGCGCTCGTCGTGCGCAGCCAGGTGAAGGTGGACGCCGAGATGATCGCCGCCGGTTCCCGCCTCCTGGTGATCGGACGGGCAGGCGTCGGGGTCGACAACGTGGACCTGGACGCCGCGACGCGCGCCGGGATCACCGTGGTCAACGCGCCGACCGGGAACACGATCGCGGCGGCCGAGCTGACGCTGGCGCTCCTCTTCGCGCTGGCCCGCAAGGTCGCGGCGGCGGACGCCTCGATGCGGCGCGGCGAGTGGAAACGCAGCGCCTTCGCGGGCCACGAGCTGCGCGGCAAGACGCTCGGGATCGTGGGCCTCGGGAAGATCGGCCAGGCGATCGCCGACCGGGCCCACGCCCTCGAGATGAGCGTGATCGGCAGCGACCCGTTCGTGTCCGCCGAGCAGGCGGCGCGGCACGGGGTCGAGATGGTCCCGTTCGAGGAGCTCCTGGCGCGCTCTGACGCGGTCACCCTCCACGTCCCGGTGACCAAGGCGACGAAGGGCCTGATCGGCGCTGCCGAGCTGGCCCTGATGAAGCCAGCCGCCTTCCTCCTCAACGTCGCGCGCGGCGCGGTCGTCGACGAGGCGGCGCTGGCGGCCGCGCTCCGCGCCGGCACCATCGCGGGAGCGGGGATCGACGTCTACACGACGGAGCCGCCGACGGGCAACCCGCTCCTCGACGCGCCCAACACGGTGCTCACGCCGCACCTCGGCGCATCGACCGCGGAGGCCCAGGTGCTTGTGGCCGAGGAGGCGTCGGAGCAGGTCCTCGACGTGCTGGACGGTCGACCCGCACGCTACGCCGTCAACGCGCCGCTGCTGACGCCGGAGACTGCGCGCGCGATCGCGCCGTACCTGCCGCTCGCCCAGACGCTCGGCCGGTTCTACGCCCAGTTCGCCCGGGGAGCCGTGCAGACGCTGACGCTCGAGGTTGCCGGCACGCTGGCAGCCCACGACGTCACGCCTCTCCAGGCGGCGATGCTCCGCGGCCTCCTCGAGGGGTCCATGACGGAGCGGGTCAACCTCGTGAACGCCGCCTACCTGGCGAGGACGCGCGGCATCACGCTCGTGGAGCGCAAGACGCCCGACGCGGGCGGGTTCGCGACGCTTGTCACGGTGAACGGCGTCGCGGACGGAGTCCAGCATGCCGTCGCCGGGACGCTGGCGAACGGTGAGCAGCGAATCGTCCGCCTCGACGACTACGAGCTGGAGATGGCACCCGCACCCTGGATGCTCGTGACCCGCCACCAGGACCGCCCCGGGCTGATGGGCCGGGTCGGCGTCCTCCTGGGCGAGGCGGACATCAACATCAGCGCGATGCACCTGGGCCGCTCGGCGCCCAGGAGCGACGCCTTCATGCTGCTCGCGCTCGACGAGCCGGTCCCCGACCCTGTCGCGGACCGCATCCGGGCGGTGGATGGCGTCCTGGACCTCTGGGGCATCGATCTCGGCGACGACGCGTGACCGGGGAGCGTGGAACGGCGCTGCCGCTCCCCGTTCCCCCCGATCTCGACGCCTCGCTCGTCCTGCTCCGGCACGGCCAGTCGGTCTGGCTGGCCGAGGGCCGCTTCCAAGGGCGCGCCGACACGCCCCTCTCGCCCCTGGGCGAGCGCCAGGCCGCGCTCGCGGGCGCCCGGCTGGCCGACCCGGCCGCTCCACCGAGGTTGCCGGTGCCGGCCGGCGATCCCGTCGCGATCGTCCACTCCCCGCTGGCCCGGACCGCGCAGACGGCAGCCGCGGTTGCTGCCGCGATCGCGTTGCGCGGTCGCCCGGCCCCGCCCCTCGTCGCGGAGCCGGGGCTCATCGAGATCGGGCAGGGCGCCTGGGAGGGCCACTACCAGCGGGACGTCGAGTCGGGCTGGCCAGCGGAGATCGCGGGCTGGCGCCGTGATCCCGTGCGGACCTTCGCGCCCGGGGGTGAATCGCTGGTCGACGTGGACCGGCGGGTGCGGGAGGCGCTCGGCGGGGTGATCGAGCGGCTCGAACGCGCGAGGGTGGCAGCGCCGCCCGCGGACGCATCCGGGACGGCCCCGGGCCCGACATCGGCGTCCTTCTACGACCCCCACGCCGGGCCGTGGATCGTCCTGGTGGGCCACGACGGCGCGTTCAAGGTCGCGCTCCTCGCGCTGCTGGGGCTGCCCCTGGACCGCTTCTGGACCTTCACCCAGACCACGACCGGGATCGCGGTCCTCGACATCCGCAACGGCCGCGCCGTCCTCCGCGCCTGGAACCGGACGGAGCACCTCGCTCCGCTCGAGCTCGAGGCCGGAGAGGCGGAGCGTCGCGCCGAGGAAGAGGCCGCCGCGCGGGCGCGGAGCGGGGCGCTCTAGCGGCGCCGACCCCGGCCACGGACGAAGGCGAGACGAAGGAGCGCGACCCGCAGGCGCCGCTGCGCCGCCCCGAGCGCGGAGAGCCGATCCGCGCCCAGGCGGCGCCGGCCGTAGGTCGTCTCCACCGCGGAGCGGGCCACGAGCTGGAGCTCCGGACGGATGCCGGGGACGACATCCGAGAGCGACCCGAGGTACTCGTAGACGGTCTGGGTCGGCCGGCGCGGGTACCCGAGGCGACCGGCCACGCCGGCGACCATGCGGTAGACGGCGGCGGGCTCGACGGGCCGGCGGAGACGCCGCCGCAGCAGGACGAAGGCAAGCGCGAGCAGCGCGCCTCCCAGCGGGATCACCACCACGATGATCGGCCCGATGCCAGGCGTGCGGAAGGTCGATGACCCGCCGCCGGCAGGCCCGCCGGGCTCGTTGACGCCGCCTCGACGCGTGGGGCTCGGGGCGGCGCTCGAAGGGGCGCTGGCCGACGCGACCGGAGCCGTGACGACGGGACCGGCAGGAAGCGTCTCGGGGAGGCCGACGCCACCGCCGGTCGGATCGAAGTCGACCCAGCCGGCGCCCGGGAACCATGCCTCCACCCAGGCATGCGCCTGGTCGCGCCGGATCGTCTCGCGGCCGCTCGCGTCGCGGACGCCGGGCAGGAACCCCTCCACGAACCGGGCGGGGATCCCCGCCACCCGGAGCATCATCACCATCGCCGAGGCGTAGTGCTCGCAGTAGCCGGTCCGCGAGTAGACGAAGCAGTCCACGAGACCACGCCCGCCGCAGTCGACGTTCGTGACGTTCGTGCTGTAGGTGAAGTGGGCGGGGTCGCGCAGGTACGACTCGATCGCGCGGGCGGTGTCATACGGCGTTGACGGCCTGGCGGCGGCCAGGATCTGCGCGAGCAGCGCCCGCGTCTCGGGCCCGACCGTGCCCGGCTCGATCGACGTGTAGGTCGCCAGCAGGCCGGGCGGATAGTCCGTCCCGGCCGCCCGGAGGCGGTTGGCGGTCAGGGTCGTCGGATCGTCCGGGGTGGAGAGGTCCGGCAGGCGGGCCTCCAGCCTGTAGCTCGATCCGCCGGCGGGCAGGATCCGGCCGAACGCCGTGTCCGTCCCGCCCTGGATCAGGGTGACGTTCGCGGCATGGTCGAGAAGGGTGGGAATCCCGGGCGAGACCACGATCGTGCCCGCCGCGAGGCCGCTGACCTGGTAGTCCTCCGTCACGTAGCGGACGCCGTCGAGCGGCGCGTCGAGCGTCCCGGCCAGCAGGCTCGTCGACGCCCCGACGTTCAGGCCGACCGTCTGGCTCCAGCTCCAGGTGTTTCCGACGAGCTGGTCGTAGGCGGCCGCGCGCCACTTGACGGACGGGCTGCCCGGCGGCGCCTGGATCGTGAGGATCGGCGTGGCATCGGTCACCCAGAGGCCGGTGACGGTTGTGGACGACCCGAACTGGGTGCCGGTGATGCGGGTCCCCGGTCCGCCCGCCGGAAAGTAGCGGACCCACTGCTGGGCAATCTCGGTGAACTTCTGGTTCAGGCTCGGCCAGGCGTCGGCGAGGGGCGCCGACGAGGCCGCCTGCGTCAGGACCAGGGAGCCCAGGACAGCGACGCCGACGAATGTCAGGCCCGCACGCAGGGAGAGGCTGGCGGCGTCGCCCACGTCGCCGATCCGGTGCCTGAGCCACGCCCGCTGCTCGTCCGCGACGTGGAAGCGGACCAGGAACAGGAGCGCCGCGATCGAGTAGACCACCATGAGCGCGTACTGGTCCTGGACCGTCAGCGCGACGTTGGCCAGGAGCAGCGAGCCCGGCAGGACGACGGCCGCCACCGGGCGCCGGTGGGCGTAGGCGCTGTAGCCCGCGAACTGGCCGGCTCCCCAGCAGATGATCCCCAGGACGAGCAGGAAGTGGCCGACCTCGACGGTCGAGGCCCGGCCGCGAACCACCAGGTCGAGGTACGCGCCGACCACCGAATCGGAGGTGGCCTGGAACAGCCCGCCGATGGAGGCGCCGGGCGCGAGCTGGGACCCCACCACGAGCGTGAGGTACGCCGCCCCGACGATCGCGCCGCCGAGATAGGCAAGCAGCCGGCCGCCGCCGGTCTTGGCCGCCGCGAAGCCCCATACGACGCCGAGCATCCCGGCCCACGGGAGGAAGTTCGTCAGGGTCCGGCTGCCGAGCACCCAGCGCGCGTCGTCGATCGACCAGCCCACCAGGGCCACCGTCAGCGCCAGCAGGAGCACGCTCGACCAGCCCTCCGCGGGGGCCAGCGCCAGGCGACGACGAACCTGGTCCGGGGGCGCCGTCGCGCGATAGTCGAACGCGGTCGGGGCGGCGCTCATCCGACCAGGACCTCCCCGAGCGGCACTGCCGGCGGCACCACGAAGGTCCGCACGTCGAACTCCGCGAGCGCGTGGTGGACCCCGCGCGACCCCTGCTCGAGAGATGTGAGCTCGGCGGCGATGTCCGGCGCGTCGATGCTGTGCCCGGCGGCGACCACCTCGTGGCGCAGGGATGCGTACGGGTCCAGGAACATGACCTGCACGCCGATCCCCCGCGGGCGGAGGGTCGCGAGGGGGCGGACCCAGGCCGTCTCGGCCGCCGGCGTCACGATGACGGCCGACATGCCGCGGCGCAGGAGCGGCAGGCCGGCGACGAGCGCCTCCACGAGCGGTGTGCTCCCATCGCCGTCCACGGCGGCGAGCAGGTTCAGGATCTTCTGGCGCTGGCGGGGGCCCCGGTCGGGAGACAGGTGGATGATGTGCGCCCCTGTCGTGGTGACGGCCACCGCGCGGTTCTCCGAGAGTGCCCGCTCGGCCACCGCGGCCGCCACCCGGACGGCCACCTCCACGCTGGAGTCGTCCCCCGAGCCGCGCTGCACGCGACGCTCGAGGTCCACGAAGAGCCAGACGTCGGCCGTCTGCTCGAGGTCGAACTCCTTGACCTGGATCTCGCCCGTCCGCGCGGTCGACGGCCAGTGGATCCGGTTGAACGCGTCGCCCGGTGCGTAGGGCCGGATCGAGGTGGCGAGCGGCGTCGTCTGCCGGGTCCGGACGGGCGTGGATCGACTCCCCTCGAGGCTCACCGCGCGGAGCCGCCAGCGGGGGATGCGCTCGATCCGCGGGTACACGACCAGCGTCAGGCCGTGCCCGACGGTTGCGTTCGCCTCGAAGAACCCGAACGGGTCGCCGGTCCGGATCTGGAGCGGGTCAACCCGGAAGTGGCCGCGGCGGGCCAGCGGCACGCGGGCGACCCATGACCGTTCACGGCGCGTCCCGAGCGAGATCGCCCGGCCAGGAAGCGGGATCGGGAGGGTGGACGGGTTGTGGACCTCCAGCCACAGCTTGGGCAGCCGGCTCGTGTTCCGCAGCGTATAGGTGGTGCGGAGCTGGTCGCCCACGTGGGCCTGGAGCTGGTTCACGGCGTAGCCCGCCTCGAGGTCTGCCAGCCCGTTGCGGGTGACCAGGTAGCTCCCGCCGACGACGAACACCAGGAGGTACACGAGGTAGAAGAGGAAGGCGAAGCCGGTGCTGAAGGCGGCCACCACCAGGATGCCGCCGACGGCGACGAGGGGAAGGCGGCGCAGGAAGCGCACGGGCGATGGAGCCTGCGGGGGGAGCTCAGTGGCCGCGCGGGGCCTCGGCCTCGATCCGGCGCGGGCCGCCGGGCCGGGCGGGGGCGTCGACGGGCACGGAGTCCAGCAGCTCGCGGACGACAGTCTCCGAGTCCACCTCCCGGATGGACGAGCTGGTCTTGATGATGACGCGATGCGCCAGGGCCGGCCCGGCCAGGGTCTTCACGTCGTCCGGGATGACGTAGTCGCGGCCGAGCAGCGCCGCCCGGGCCTGGCCGGCCCGGTAGAGCGCGATCGACCCACGCGGCGATGCCCCCAAGTAGATGTCCGGGTGGGTACGGGTTGCGTTCACGAGCCGGACGATGTACTCGGCGACGCTGGCGTCGACGTAGGTCTCGCGGACGGCCGCCTGCATCTCCCGCAGCTCCGCGACCGGGCAGACCTCCTCCAGGTCGTCGAGCGGATGCGTCCGCTTCTGCTCGTCCAGGATCACGATCTCCTCGGTCGGGGTCGGGTAGCCCAGTCGGAGCCGGAGCATGAATCGGTCGAGCTGGGCCTCGGGGAGCGCGAACGTCCCCTCGTACTCGATGGGGTTCTGGGTGGCGATGACCAGGAACGGGTCCGGCATCTGGTGGCTGATCCCGTCGATCGTGGCCTGGCGCTCCTCCATGCACTCGAGCAGCGCGGACTGCGTCTTGGGGGTCGCCCGGTTGATCTCGTCGGCGAGGACGACCTGGCTCATGATGGGCCCGGGCCGGAACTCGAACTCCTGGGTCTTCTGGTTGTAGATCGACAGCCCGGTCACGTCCGAGGGGAGGAGGTCGGGCGTGAACTGGATCCTCCGGAACGACGAGCCGAGGCTCTTCGCGATCGCTTTCGCCAGCACCGTCTTGCCCGTCCCGGGAACGTCCTCGATGAGGAGATGGCCCCGGCAGAGCAGGGCGACCAGGGCGAGCTGCACCTCGTGGTGCTTGCCCACGATCACGCGCTCCACGTTCGCAATGACGCGGTCGCCGGACTCCTGGATCTTCGTCATCGTGCTCGCGGACTCCTGTCGCTGCGCATCCGGCGGGCGTGGCCAGTCCGGAGACGGCGCAGGGCCGGCGTCGCGCGGGGTGGGGCGGTCTCGGGGTACGGAGATAGTACGTCCGAACGGCGGGGATGGTTCCGCGTGCCGGGCCTCAGCCCCGGATCAACGTGCGACCGCCCGCCCACGCGGTCATCAGCGCCCCGATCGCGGCCATCACGGCCAGGAAGAGGTCGCCCGACACGAACGATGCGGCCCCGAGCGCGACGAACACCGCGATCACCACGGTCGCCACGAGCGCGAGCCCGATCCGCTCGATCATCGGGCGCGCCGGGCGCCGGGCGGCATCCGGCTCGCGTTCGCCGGCTGGAAGGCCGGGATCCGCCGGGTCAGCGTCGGGCCTGCCCGGGTTCGTCATGGCTGCCCGGCGAAGTAGGCCCGGAGCAGGTCTCCGGCGAGCGGGGCGGCGCGCGACCCACCGGAGCCGCCGTGCTCGACGATGACGGCGAGCGCGATCGTGGGAGCCTCCGCGGGCGCGAAGCCGATGAACCACGAGTTCGGCTCGCCGGTGCCGCCCAGCTGGGCCGTGCCCGTCTTGCCGGCGACCGTCACGCCGGCGACCTGGGCGCCCGCCGTGAACTTCTGCCCGTCGACGCCCTCGACGGCCTGGACCATGGCGCCCGCGATCGTCGCGGCGTCCTGCGCCGACAGGACGCGTCCGAGGGTCGCGGCCGGGACGTTGCCGACCGCCCCCGACGGGCTCACGAGCGCCGTGACGAGGCGCGGCCTGGGTTCCACGCCGCCGTTTGCCACCGTCGCGGCGACGAGCGCCATCTGGAGTGGCGTGACAAGCACCTCGCCCTGCCCGTATGCCGCGTTGGCCAGCTCCACGTCATCCGCGAAGCCACCGGCGAGCGGGCCACCGCCGTTGGTCAGCTGTGAGATCGCGGTGGGCAGGTCGAACGGGATGGGCGCGCCGAAGCCCAGACGCCGCGCCGCCGCGTCCATCGCCGCGCCGCCGGTGCGGAGCCCGGCAAGCGCGTACCAGATGTTGCAGGAGACCTCCGTGGCGCGGGCGAAGTCCAGGACCTCGGAGCCGGTGAACAGGTGGTGCCCGTCCACGATCCGGAAGCCGTCCACCAGGAGACCGGTCGTCTCGTCCCCCGGCTGCTGAGGGAACGCCGTGGCGGCGTTGATCGCGCCCGACGAGAATCCGGCGATCGCGGTCACGATCTTGAACGCAGAGCCGGGGACGTAGAGCCCCTGGGTTGCCCGGTCGAGGAGCGGCTGGCCCGGATCGTCGAGCGCGGCCGCGAACGCGGCGCGCGCCGTGGCGGGGTCCGCGATCCCGGACGCGTCGAAGGTCGGCGTGCTCGCCAGCGCGAGCACGTCGCCGGTCCGCGGGTCGAGCGCCACGACCGCGCCGCGGTCCGCGCCGAGCAGGCGCACCGCCAGCCGCTGCAGCGTCAGCGAGAGGCTCGTCCGCAGGTCGTCGCCGCGCCGGGCGGGAGCGCGGAATTTGGCAAGGGCACGCGACAGGGCGTCGTCGCCGCCCAGGCCGAGGAGCACCGAGGCATCCGCCGCCTCGAGGCCGGCAGATCCGTACAGGCTCGAGACGTAGCCGAGCGGCGCGCTCAGCGAGCGGTCCGCATAGACGCGGTAGAGCTCGCCGCTCGTGTCGCGCCGGTTCGTGGCGAGGACGTGCCCGTCCCGGTCGAGGATCCGGCCACGCACCGTGGACCGGGCGGCGGCGATGACTCCCGCATCCGTCGGGTCGTGGGACAGGTCGTCGGCGCGCAGGACCTGCCAGTAGCCCGCCCCCAGGGCCACGCCACCGAAGGCGATCGCGAGAACGATGCCCAGCCGGACCACCCGACCACCCAGCGGCCGCTGGCCACGCCCGCCGGTTCCGACGACGGTCATGCCTGCTGCCGCCCGAGCCGGCGAGCTGGACGTGGCTCGGCCAGCGGCGCCGGGCCCCGGTCCGAGAACGCCAGCAGGAGCCCCACCACCAGCCCGTTCACCACCAGCGACGACCCCCCGTAGCTGATGAAGGGAAGCGTGATGCCGGTCAGCGGGATCAGCTTCAGGTTGCCGGCCGCGATGATCACGGCCTGGACGCCGATCACGAGCGCGAGGCCCGCGGCGAGCAGCGCCCGGACGTCGTCCGCCGCGCCGGCCGCGATGCGGAGACCGCGCGCCACGATCACGAGGTAGCAGCCGAGGATCGCGACGACGCCGGTCATGCCCAGCTCCTCGCCCAGGGCGGCCAGCGGGAAGTCCGTGTGCACGGCCGGGATCGGCAGCTGCCCCGCGACCGCCGGGAGGCCGGCTCCCAGGCCTGTTCCCAGAAGCCCGCCTCTCGCGAACGCATGGAGGGCTTGGATGGTCTGGTAGCCGGTCCCGAGCGGGTCCGACCACGGGTCGAGCCAGATCGCGACGCGCTCGTGCGCGGTGGCGAAGACGAGCGCAAGGACCGCGAAGCCCAGCAGGAAGAGCGCGATCCCGACGAGGACGTCCACCTTGCTCCCGGACGCGAGGTAGAACAGGCAGAGGAAGACCGAGAAGAAGAGCAACGCGGCGCCCAGGTCCCGCTGGATGACGACGATGCCCAGCGCCAGCGCCAGCATGAGGGCCGCCGGGAGAAGGTACGGGGCAGGCGGCAGCGTGAGCCGGCCGGCCACGTGAACCCGCGCGTCGGCCAGCAGGACGCGGTTCTCCGCCAGGTACGCGGCGAAGAAGACAACCAGGATCACCTTGAGAAGCTCCGAGGGCTGCCAGCTCACCGGCCCGAGGTCGAGCGTCAGGATGGAGCCATTCACCTCCCGCCCGAACACGAACGTGAGCAGGAGCAGGCCGAGGCCCAGGGCTGCCCAGCTGTACTTGTAGACCCGCAGCCAGCGGTCAGAGCGAACTGCGATGGCGACGCTGCCCGCGATCGCGAGGGCCAGGACCAGCCAGATCAACTGGAGCGAGGCGAGACCCAGCGTCGCCGAGCCCACCCGCTGGACGACAAGGTCCTGGGGCAGGCGCTCCGCGAGGAGGAGACCGATTCCGCCGAGCATCCCGACCGTGGGCAGGAGCACCTCGTCGACCCGGCGCCCGGCCAGGACGAGCGCGAGGTGGACCGCGGCCAGGGCGCCGAGGTAGGTCGCGAGGCCGGCGGGATGGGCCAGCGCCAGGCTCCCGGTCCGGGTCGTCCCGAGTGAGAGGCCACCAAGAAGGAGCGTGACCGCGACCACGGCCAGGAGACCCAGCTCGCGCCATCGGGGAACCGGGCGCGGGAAGCCCGGGAGAGCGGTCACCGTCACGCGATGCCCCGCTCCAGGCGAAGCCGCGTCGCCCCGATCTGCAGCTCGTCTCCGAAGCCCATCGGCGTCGCACGCGTGACCCGGTCCCCGTTCACGAGCGTGCCGTTCGTGCTGCCGAGGTCCTCCACGTACCAGCCTCGTCCACGGAAGGTGAGCATCGCGTGCCGGGCCGACGCGAACGCGTCGTCGAGGACCACGCCGCTGCCCAGGTCACGGCCCAGCGTCGTGATGGCGTCGAGGAGGAAGACACTGCCCACCGCCGGGAGATTGGCGCTGCCGACCACCACGAGCCGGCCGAGCGCACCCGCCGGATCACGGGACGCCGCGCGGATGTCGCGCAGGAGCGTCCGCGCCACCAGCGCCAGGAACAGGTAGAGGGCGGCCAGGAAGGCCAGCCGGATGGCCCACACGGTCAGGGTCAGCGGGTCCACGACGGCTCCGGCGGGAGGACCTCGACGAGGGTCCCGCCCATCTCGATCCGGTCGCCGGCGCCGAGCACGGCGTCGCGGACCGCCCGCCCGTTCACCCG
>JARLHH010000264.1 GCA_031292335.1 Candidatus Limnocylindrales bacterium
CGGAGCGCCAGCCGGCCGCGGTGGATCCGGGATTTCACGGTTCCGAGGCTGACCCCGGTCATCGCGGCGATCTCGCCGTAGTCGTACCCCTCGACGTCGTAGAGGACGATCGCCGTTCGCTGGTCGGCGCCGATCGCGCCCATCGCCGCCACCAGGGCGCGCTGCCGCTCGCCGGTCGTGGCGATGGTCTCGGGGTCGCTCTCGTTCCCGGCCGGCGGCTGCCAGCTGTCGTCGTCGAGCTCGGGGTAGGGCGTCACGGGCCGTCGCTTCCTGGCCCGCTGCAAATCCATCGCCGCGTTGATGGCGATCCGCGTGAGCCAGCCCCGGAACGAGGGTCCGTGGTAGGAGCGGAGGTTCCGGAAGGCAGAGAAGAAGGCCTCCTGGACCGCGTCGCTGGCCTGGTCAGGGTCCGGCACTATGCGGGCCACGAGTGCGTGACAGAGATCCTGGTAGGCCTCCACCAGCTGGTTGAAGGCACCCAGGTCGCCCTCGAGCGCGCGTTCCACAAGCAGGTGGTCGCGCCGGGCGATCGCGTCGTCCAGGGTGGCCGCGGCGCCGACCTCCTCCGTCGGGCGAAGGCGAGAGTCGTCCAACTGCGCGCGGCTCCTTCGCGTGGGAGCGCCCGGAAATGTCGGGGCGACGAGGCGCGGCGAGTCTAGCACGGCCCGATCGACGTCCGAACGGTCGAGCGGGTTCCGCCAGGATCGAGCCGGACGCCCCGCGAGGCTTCCCGCCCCGCCCCGCCCCGCCCCGCGCGGCGACCGTCCCCCGCAGCCGCCCGGACGAGCGCGCGGGACCGGTCAGCGCGCGATCGGGATCGTGAAGCGGACGGTCGTTCCCTGGCCCGGGCCGGGGCTGGACGCCGCGATCGAGCCCCCGTGGGCCGCCACGAGCTCGCGGGCGATGGAGAGCCCGAGCCCGCTGCCGGTCGAGTCGGCCGACCGCGCGAACCGGTCGAAGATCCGCTCGGCCTCACCAGGTGCGAGGCCGGCGCCCGAGTCGGTGACCGCGAAGGCGACCCTGGACCGGTCGGGTGCCGTCACGCCGACGAGCACCACTCCGCCGTCCGGTGTGTATCGGATCGCGTTCGCAATGAGGTTCCGGAGCACTTCCGCCAGCCGGTCGGGGTCGGCCACGATGGTCGGAAGGCCCGTGACGGGGTCGGCCTGCAGGCGGACGCCGGCCGACGCGGCGGACCCGGCGAGCGCGGCGACGGCGTCGCGGACGAGCGCGGCCGGCTCCGCCTCCTCGAAGTGGAGCGGGAGCGCGCCGGCCTCCGCGAGGGCAACCGTTCGCAGGTCCTCGATGATCCGGTCCAGCAGCAGCGTCTCGTCGCGCAGCGCGGCGATGTGCGCATCGTCGCGGGGGCGGATCCCGTCGAGCATTCCCTCGAGCCCGCCGCGCACGACGGTGAGCGGCGTGCGCAGCTCGTGGCTGACGTCGGCGAACAGTGCGCGCCGGCGCTGCTCGGTCGCGGCGAGTCGTTCGCCAAGCGTGTTCAGCGCGCGCGCTGCCTCGCGCAGCTCGCGCGGGCCACGCTCCGCCACCCGGACGGCATAGTCGCCCTGGGCCAGCCGGTCGGCTGCCTCCAGCAGGTCGTCCACCGGCGCCGAGACCCGCCTGGCGCCGCGCCCGAGGATGCCGAGCACGAGCACGCCGACGAGCAGCGCCAGGAGCACCTGGCCCGGGGCCACCGGCGAGGACCCGGAGACGCCGGCGAGCCCGAGCAGGCCGGCCAGGATCCAGGTGGCGACCGTGGCCACGCCGACGACGAACACGACGACGGCAGCGACCACGCAGCCGACGCGGCCCCCGCGGTGACCGCGCCAGCGCGAGCCGCCGCCCCGCCGGCCTTCCGGGTCGCCGAGGCGGCCCCACGGGCCGGGTCCGGCACGGTGGGGCGGCCACGGCTCACCTGCCGGCCACCAGGCAGGCCGGTCGCGGAAGCCGCGTCGGCGGTCCGGTCGCATCCGGCGGACGCCCGCGTGTCGCGCCTCGCCCGGCGTTCCTTCGTTCGGTCCGGTGCCGTCCGGAGCCCCGGGCTCAGGCATCCGCGAACCGGTACCCCGCGCCGTGCACGGTCAGGAGGTAGCGCGGGTGCGCCGGGTCCGGCTCCAGCTTCCGGCGCAGGTTCCTGACGTGGCCGTCGATCGCCCGTTCGTACGCCTCGAACGCGACGCCGTGGATCACGTCGAGCAGCTGCGAGCGGGTGAAGACCCGCCCGGGCTGCCGCGCCAGCGTCGAAAGAAGCGCGAACTCGGTCGGCGTGAGGTCCACGGGTCTGCCGGCGATCGAGACGCGGAGGCGAGCCGGATCGAGCTCGACGTCGAGAACCCGGATCGGCGCGTCGGCAAGGGTGGTCGCGATCTCGGTCCGGCGCAGGATCGCCCGGACGCGGGCGACGATCTCGCGCGGGCTGAAGGGCTTCGTGACGTAGTCGTCCGCGCCGAGCTCCAGGCCGGCGACCCGGTCCGCCTCGTCGGTGCGCGCGGTGAGCATGAGGATCGGGACGTCCGAGTCGCGGCGCAGCGCGCGCGCCACGTCGAGACCGTCGAGCCCTGGCAGGCCGAGGTCCAGCACGACGAGGTCCGGCCGTCGGGACCGGGCAAGGACCAGGGCATTCCTGCCATCGCCTGCCACGAGAACGGCGAAACCCGCCTGCTCCAGGTAGTCGCGGACGAGCGCCGCGATCCTTGGCTCGTCGTCCACGACGAGGATCGTCTTCATCGGGATCTCCGGGTCGGCGCCGCGGCGCGGGCGGGAGAAAGCGGCCGGCCGGGAAACGGCCGGCCGGGGCCGAGCATACGCCCCGCCCCGCCGGACGTGGAGCTGCTCAGGCTGCCGGGGAGCCCGGCGCCGCGGGAGTGCCCGGTGCGGCGGGCATTGGCTCGGCCGCCGGTGCACCGGGTGTCGCGTGGGGAGACGGCCCGGCCTGCGCGGCCGCGTCGCGTTCGTGGAGGCGGCGATGCATCTCCGCGACGAACGCCTCACGGTCTCCCCAGGTGCCGCGTGGACCGCCGGTCGCGGGGCCGCCGGAAGGGCCGTCGAACCAGGGCGCGCCGCGATGGAGGCCGCCGGCCCATGGGCCGCGGTCTCGCCCGAACGAGCCGAACGTCACGCCGATGACGAGCCGGGCGAGCAGGGAGAGGAAGAACAGGCCGAGCAGGATCCCGATGATCCCGAAGCCCCCGGACCCGCCGCCGATGACGACCACGGATCCCGCGGCGGCCGCCGACGCGGCACCCTGGTTCAGGCCGGCCTGGTAGGCGAGCGCCGCGATTCCGGCGCCGAGGGCAAGGATGAGGACTCCGCCGAGGAGTCCGAAACGAGTGCGCATCTTCTGGTGCTCCGTGTCGCTTGGACCGGCCTGGAGGTTCCGGCCGGTCGATGGGCTTCACGATGGGCCCGAGATGTGTGCCGGATGTGCGCACGGGATGCAGGAGGTGTGGGTTTGTCGCGCACCCGTGCCCAGGATCCCCTCGGCCCATCCCCGGCCCGGGCGAGCCCGTGCCGGTCCGATGTGCCCGCGGACCGGTACACTCGCCGGAGGCGCCCCGCGTCGCCACCGGCGCAGCGCGCGGGCCGCGCCGCCGGGAGGATGCCCACGTCCATGGAACGCCTGATGCTGCTCGATGGCAACGGGCTCATCTACCGCGGCTACTTCGCGCTCATCAACGTCCCGCTCTCGACCTCGAAGGGAGAGCTGGTGAACGCGGTGTTCGGCTTCTCCAACATCGTCCTGCGCGGCTTCCAGGACGTCCGGCCGGACTACGTCGCGATCGCCTTCGACCTGCCGGCCCCGACCTTCCGCCATGGGCTGTCCGCGGACTACAAGGCGACCCGGCGGCCGATGCCCGACGACCTGCGCGCCCAGTTCCCGAAGGTGCGCGAGGTGGTCGCGGCGCTCCGCCTGCCCGTCTTCGAGCTGGCCGGCTTCGAGGCCGACGACGTCATCGGCACGCTCACGCGGGAGGCGGAGGGCCGTGACCTGGAGACGACGATCGTCACCGGGGACCTGGACATGCTCCAGCTCGTGACCGACCGGACGCGCCTGATGACGACCCGCATGGGCGTGGACGCCACGGTCGTCTACGACCCGGCCCGCATCCGGGAGCGGTACGGCCTCGAGGCGAGCCAGATGATCGACTTCAAGTCGCTCAAGGGCGACTCGACCGACAACATCCCGGGTGTCCCCGGGGTGGGGGACAAGACCGCCGCGAAGCTGGTGAGCCAGTTCGGCGGCCTCGATGCGCTCTACGAGCACCTCGACGAAGTGACGCCGGAGAAGCTCCGCGAGAAGCTCCGCGAGCACCACGACCGCGTGCTCGCCAGCCGCGAGCTCGTCACGATCCACCGCGACCTTCCGGTGGCGCTCGACCTGGATGCCGCCCGCTTCGGCGAGTACGACCGCGACGAGGTGGTCCGGCTCTTCCGGGAGTACGAGTTCCGGACGCTGATCGATCGGCTCCCGCCGCTCCGCGGTGCGACCGGCGCGCAGGAGGGAGCCGCCGAGCCGGCGCCCCCGGGCGGATCGGAGCCGTCGGCGCCCGGCATGGCACCGATCCCGGCGCCCGGGCAGGTAGCCGCGGTCCGGCCGTCGTTCGGCAGCGCGGGCGC
>JARLHH010000265.1 GCA_031292335.1 Candidatus Limnocylindrales bacterium
GACGCGTTCACCTCAGCCGCTTCGGCCGCCCCGAGCGCGGTCCCCAGCGGCGCGGCAGCGAGCGCGGCGCCCAGCGGCAGCCCGTCCGGCTCGCCGGCCGCCTCGGGCGGCGCCGCGGAGACGGTGCTCCAGCTGGCGGCGGCCAACATCGCCTACGACCAGACCGACCTGACCGCCCCGGCCAACACGCCGTTCCAGATCGCCTTCACCAACAACGACGCGGGGATCCCCCACAACGTCTCGATCCACCAGGGCTCGCCGACCGGCACGGAGGTCTTCAAGGGCGCGATCTTCACCGGCGTGGCCAACCAGACCTACGACGTGCCGGCGCTCCCCGCCGGGACGTACAGCTTCGTCTGCTCGGTCCACCCCAACATGGTCGGCACGCTCACGGTCAAGTAGCGCGGGGGCGGCCGCGGTAGGGTGCACCGATGAGCGAGAACGTCTGCTACGTCGATTCGTACGCCCGGAGCATCCAGGCCCGGCTGCGTGCCGTGGAGCCGCCCGCGGCCGAGGGAACGGGCGCGCTCGTGCTCCTGGACCGGACCGTCTTCTACCCCGGCGGCGGGGGACAGCCGGCCGACCGCGGCACGCTCCGCACCGCCGATGGCTGGACCTGGCAGGTCGTGGGGGCGCGCAGGCAGGGCGACGAGATCTGGCACGAGCTGGAGCCCGGCACGGAACCCCCGCCGGCCGGCCTCAGCGGCCCGGACGCAGGCGCGCTCTTCACCGCGGACCTCGACTGGGAGCGTCGCCACCGCCTGATGCGGACGCACACCGCGCTCCACGCGCTGTGCGGGGTCGTCTGGCGCGACTACGGTGCGCTCGTGACGGGCGGCAACATGGAGCCCGGGGCCGGCCGGATGGACTTCGAGTTCGAGCGGATGTCCGGCGAGCTCGTCGGCGCGATCGAGTCGGCGGTCAACGAGGAGCTCCTCCGGGCGCGCGACGTCCGCGTCAACGTGCTGCCGCGCGAGGAGGCCTTCGCGATCCCCGACCTGATCCGCACCAAGGTCAACCTCCTGCCGGAGGGGATCCAGGAGATCCGGACGATCGAGATCGTCGGCCTCGACCTCCAGGCGGACGGCGGCACGCACGTCGCGAACACCCGGGAGGTCGGCACGATCCGGGTCACCGGCTACGAGAGCAAGGGCCGCATCAACAAGCGGATCCGGATGGAGCTCGTGGCTCCCGAGTCGAGCTAGGCGCGGTCGCGGCACCGTCCGCCCCCATGGACGCCAGCACTCCCGCACTTCTCGCTCTCGCCGAGGCAGGCGTTCCGCATGACGTGGTCCGCACCGAGCGCGCCCACAGCGCGGCGGAGAGCGCTGCGCTCCAGGGGATCGACGTCGGGGCGCTCCTGCGCTCGATCGTGGTGCGCCGCGGCGAGAACGACTACATGTTCGTCCTGGTCCCCGGCGGGCGCCGCTTCGACTGGCCGCGGCTCCGCGCGCACCTGGGCGTGACGCGCCTCTCCCTGCCCGATGCAGAGGAGGCACGCGCCGTCACGGGCTACCCGCGGGGTGCGATCACGCCCTTCGGCTCGACCAGCCCGTGGCCGGTGATCATCGATGTGTCGGCGATGGACCAGCCCCGCGTGGCGATCGGCGGCGGCGCGCACGGCGTCAACGTGCATCTTCGGCCGGCCGACCTGGTGACGGCGCTGCGCGCCGAGGTCGCCGATGTCACGGTCCCGGACGAGGCGCCCGCGCTCGACTGAACGGCCGAGCACGCCCGCGCCGCCCGACGTCGCCCGAACAGACGGGTTCAGGGGTCGCCGGGAATCGTTCGGCCCCGGCGTTGCCGCCGGGGCCGAGGATGCGCTTCGGAGGCAAGAGCTCGACTCAGAGCGCCTTGACGGCCGCCACCAGCTGGTTCAGGCCGTCCTTCGCGTCGGCGAAGAGCATGCCCGTCTTGGGGTTGCCGTAAAGCTCGTTGTCGATGCCCGCGTAGCCGCGGCCCATCGACCGCTTGATGACGATGATCGACTTCGCGTGGTCCACGTTGAGGATCGGCATCCCGGAGACCGGGTTGCCGGGCCGCCGCGCGGCCGGGTTCGTCACGTCGTTCGCACCCACCACGAGCGCGACGTCGCAGCGGTCGAACTCCGGGTTGATGTCGTCCATCTCCTTGAGCAACGGGTAGGGGACGTTCGCCTCCGCGAGGAGGACGTTCATGTGTCCCGGCATCCGGCCCGCCACCGGGTGGATGGCGTACTTCACGTCCACGCCCTTCGACTCCAGCAGCTCGCCGAGCTCCCGGCAGGCGTGCTGCGCCTGGGCAACCGCGAGGCCGTAGCCGGGCACGATGATGACGCTCGACGCGTAGGCCATCTGGATCGCCGCGTCGTCCGCGGAGACGCTGCGGACCTGGGTCGCGCCGCCGCCGGCCGACCCCATCGTGCCCTCGCCGCCGCCGAAACCGCCGATCATGATGTTGATGATCGAGCGATTCATCGCGTCGGCCATGAGCTTGGTGAGGATGCCGCCCGAGGCGCCCACGAGGGCGCCCGAGATGATCAGGACCGGGTTGACCAGCACGAAGCCGGCCATCGCGACCGCGGTGCCGGTGAACGCGTTGAGGAGCGAGATCACGACCGGCATGTCCGCGCCGCCGATTGGCAGGACCATCGTGACGCCGAAGACGCAGGCCGAGGCGATGATCAGGGCCAGCACCAGGACGGAGACGGTCCCGTCGATGGCGAAAGTGCCGTTGGCGCCCAGCACGAGCACCACCGTCGCCACGACGGCCAGGATCGCCAGGACGATCGTCAGGATGCGCGAGCCGGGGAAGATGATCGGCTTACCGCTGATCAGTCCCTGGAGCTTGCCGGAGGCGATCAGGGACCCGGTGAACGTCACCGAGCCGATCACAACGTCGAGGACGGTGAAGATCGTCGTCGAGACGGTTGCAGTCTGGCCGCTGCCGGCAACCCGCACGAAGTCGTCGATGGCGACGAGCGCCGCGGCGCCGCCGCCCACCGCGTTGAAGAGCGACACCAGCTGGGGCATCGCGGTCATCTTCACGGTCCGCGCGGTGTAGAGGCCGAGACCGCCGCCGATCGCGAAGCCGATCACGATGACAGCCCAGCCGAAGCCGCTCACGCCGCCGGGGCGGGTGATCAGGTCAACGAGCGTGGCGCCGACCGCCACGACCATGCCGCCGGCAGAGAGCAGGTTCCCGTTTCGGGCGCTCGCCGGCGAGTTCATCAGGTGGAGGCCAAGCACGAAGCAGGCGGCTCCGACGAGCTGCGCGAGGCGGACGAGGGTATCGATGTCCATCGGGATCCTCGTCAGGCCTGGGCCGCGGGCTTGGGAGCCGCCGGCTTCTTCTTGAACATCTGGAGCATCCGGTCGGTGACGACGTAGCCGCCGACCACGTTCGCAGAGCCGAAGACCATGGCGACAAAGGCCAGGGTGTAGCTGAGCGGGTTGTCGGCCCCGGCCGCGATGATCATGCCGCCGACCAGGACGATGCCGTGGATGGAGTTCGCGCCCGACATCAGCGGCGTGTGCAGCGTCGCCGGGACCTTTGAGATGACCTCGAAGCCGACGAGGATGGCCAGCACGAAGATCGTGATCTGGGTGAGCAGGTCGGTCATGCGGTGGGTCCTCCCGCGGACGGTGCGGGCGCGAGGAGCTTCGCGGTCGCCGGCTGGACGACCTTCCCGCCCTGGGTGATCAGGACGCCGGCGGTGATCTCCTCGGCCGGGTCCAGCGCCAGCTGCCCGTCCTTCACGAGGTGGAGCAGGAGCGTCTGGAGGTTGCGCGCGTAGAACTGGCTGGCGCTCACCGGGACGGTGGCCGGCAGGTTGTCCGGGGAGAGGATCGTCACCCCGTTCTCCGTCGCGACCGTCTCGCCCACCTTGGAGAGCTCGCAGTTGCCGCCGAGCGCGCTGGCGGCCATGTCCACGATGATCGAGCCGGGCTTCATCGCCCGGACGGCGGCCGCGGTCACCAGGACCGGTGGCTTGCGCCCCGGAACCTGGGCCGTGGTGATCACGACGTCCATCCCGCCGATCACGGCGTTGAGCTCGGCCTGCTGGGCGTCGCGCTCCTC
>JARLHH010000266.1 GCA_031292335.1 Candidatus Limnocylindrales bacterium
AGGCGATCACGATCTGCGGCAGCGGCGGGCGTCGCGATCCGGCCGCCCGTGGCGAGAGCGCGATCCCCGGCGGCACCACCGGCCGGATCGACTCGGCCTCCTCGTCCGCGATCGGGACCGTGGCGGGCCGGCCCGCGCGCCAGCGCTCGATGGCGCGCGGGAGGCTCGCGCTCCGGCCGGGAGGCAGCATCGGCTCGCGCCAGCCAAACGGGTCCTCCATGGCGGCTCCGCCGCCGATCGCCGCCCCGGGACCGGACTCCCAGGTCAGCTCGAGCGTCCGGCCCCGCGCGAGGCGCGCGGACCAGTCCCCGGCCGGCAGGTACGCGTCCGGCCACTCCGCCGGAAGCTCGCCCGCCGCGACGAGGTCGCGGCGGCGCTCCGCGGCCTGCTCCCACAGGAACTCCGCCGCCGAGGCCACGTCACCCGGCTCGTCCAGGACAAGCAGGGTCTCGGGTGCCAGGTGATCCAGCCCGGTCGCGGGGCATAGGATCGCGGCCCAGACCTCGGCCGCATCGCCCGCTTCCAGGGCGCGGGTCGTGGCGGCCCCAGGCGCTACCCCGGTGTCCACGCCCTCGAAGTGCGCGAGGTCGGCCGCAAGACGCTCGGGCAGGCGTAAGGCCAGGCCGCCGAGCCGCGCCCGGATCCCGGCCGGGCCCTCCGCCGGGAGCAGGAACTCGCTGGCGGGCAGGAGGTCGATGGCCTCGGCCGGCCCGACCGTGCGCTGGTCCGTCGGGTCGAAGCGGCGCAGGCTGTCGATCTCGTCGCCGAAGAACTCGATGCGCACCGGAAGCTCGGCGCCGGCGGCGAAGACGTCCACGAGGCCGCCGCGGCGGGCAAACTCGCCGCGGCCGGCCACCTCGTGGACCGGCTCGTAGCCCAGCCGGAGCAGGTCCGCGAGGAGCGCGCCCTGCGTCTGCCGGTCTCCCCGCCGGACCGGGCGCGGCGCCTCGGGCAGGTCGTCCGGGCCGAGGGTCGGCTGCAGGAGCGCCTGCACGGAGGCGACGAGCACGCGGGCACGCCCGGCGCGCCACGCGGCCAGCGCGGCGACGCGCGCCGCGGACTCGTCGCGGACGAGCTCGCTGCGCTCGTAGGCCAGCGCCGTCCGTGGCTCCAGCACGGCCACCGCCGCGGGATCCCCGAGCCACGCCACCAGCTCGTCCGCGACCCGGTCGCCGATCTCCGCGTCACGGGCGATCCAGCAGACACGCTCACCGCCGGCGAGCGCCAGCGCCGCCGCGAGGAACGTCTTCGCGCCGTGGGGAACCGCGGTCACGGCGGCATGCCGGCCCCGCGGCCCGGGCGCGCTGCCGCCCGGCCCGAGCGCTCCGCTCAGCGTGCGGAATGGCGGAGTGGCGTGCAGCAGGGGCGGGAGGACCGCGAGGTCCGGGATGTGCCGCCGCGTGGCCGGATCGTCGACCGGCACGCGGTGACTGCCGGAGGCGTCGAGCCGGCCGCCCGCCGGGACCGGCTCGACGAGGCGGCCCCCGCTCACGAGCCGGGCTCGTCCGGGCGGTCCGGCCGGGTCCGCCGCCAGCCGGTCCGGGTCCGGCGCACGCCGTCGGCGCCGGGCGGTCCGTCCACGTCGCCGGGGGCAGCCGTCCGCGCTTCGTCCGGCGGGCGAAGCTGGAAGGCGTTGAAGCGGTTGGACGCCTTGCTCACGCCGTCGCGTGCCCACGCCTCGACGGCATCGGCCGCCGCGTCAAGCAGCTCGTCGAGGCGCTGCCGCTCGGCCGGCTGGAAGACCGACAGGACGTGGTCCACGGCATCGCGCCCGGGTTCGCCGATCCCGATCCGGAGCCGCGGAAACGCCTCGGTGGCGAGCTCCTCGATGATGGAGCGGAGGCCGTTGTGGCCGCCGTGGCTGCCACCCTCGCGGAAGCGGATCTTGCCGAAGGGCAGGCTGAAGTCGTCCGTCACCACGAGCAGGTCGTGGAGGGGCGCCCGTTCACGAGCGGCGAGCTTGCGCACCGCCAGGCCGGAGTCGTTCATGTACGTGAGCGGCTTGGCGAGCACGAGGTCCAGGCCGCGAAAGCGACCCTGGACGACGGCGCTTGCGTCGCGCGTTCTCCCGCGGCCGGCCCAGCCGGCCCGATCCGCCAGCCGGTCGACCACCATCCAGCCGACGTTGTGGCGAGTCTTCGCGTACTGCTCGCCCGGGTTCCCGAGCCCGACAACGACCTTCACGCTTCCTCCGCGGCCCACGACGAACGGCCCGGATCCAGGCGGACCGGGCAACCGCGGGATCGTACCGCGCCGGGCTTCGGCCGGCTCATCCGGCCGCGAGGATGGCCCGCTCCAGCTCCCGCATGGCGAGCTCCTCGGCTGGCTCCGCGTGGTCCCAGCCACAGAGATGGAGCCCGCCGTGGACGACGAGCAGGCGCAGCTCGTCGGGCGGCGCCGACCGGATATCGCCGGTCTGGCCGCCGTGGCCCTCGGCCGCCTGGCGGATGGCACGCTCGACCGAGACCACGATGTCGCCGAGGTGGAGCCTGGTCCCGGGCGGCAGGAGGAAGGCCGGACTGGTGACCCGGGAGCCGGGGCCGGCGCGCACCGCCGGTGCCCCCGGGTGGGCCGGATAGGCCTCCGGCGGCAGGAGCGGGAACGACAGGACATCGGTCGCGCCGGGCTTCCCGAGGAACGTCCGGTTGAGGCGGGCGAGCTCGCGGTCGTCGGCCAGGACGAGGCCGACGGTGGCCGGCTCCGGTGCGCCACCCGCCTCCAGTGCCGACCGGAGAAGCCGCGCCAAAGCGGACGCCGGAACGAGCCGTGGGACGCCGGCCCGGATCTCCAGGTCAACCCGGAACGGTGGCAGGTAGAGCCGGCGCCCGGTGCTTGCGGGGGAGGCGGTCACGAATCGCGGCCGGCGGCAATCGATTCCCGCCGTGCCTCCAGCTCCACGATCTTGTTCTGCGGGTAGGCGATGCGCTGGTGGTACATCCCGAGCAGCTGCGCCACGAATGCTTCCCGGAACTGCTCGATGTCGCGAAGGGTCAGCGGGCACTCGTCGAACTGGCCGTCCTCGAGACGCTCGGACACGATCCGGCTCACCATCGCCCGGATCGTCGGCTCGTCATGGTTGGCCAGGGAGCGGACGGATGCCTCGACGCTGTCCGCGAGCATGAGGATGGCCGCCTCCTTCGACTGGGGCTTCGGGCCGTTGTGCCGGAAGCGGCGCTCCTCGAGCGCGTCGGCCGCCGCGAGGCCGGCGGCCGACCCGAGGCCCCCGAATGGCGCCGCCGCTTCCTCGCGCCCCTTCGCCCAGAAAAAGCTCATCCGGGTGGTCCCGTGGTGCTGCGGGATGAACGCGATCAGCGGCTTGGGCAGCTTCGCCCGGTAGGCGAGATTGATGCCGTCCGCCACGTGGGCCTTGAGGAGCTGGGCGCTGGCCTCCGGCGACAGGCGGTCATGGATGTTCTCCCCGCCGGCCTGGTTCTCGATGAAGCCGGCAGGGTTCTCCAGCTTGCCGATGTCGTGGTAGTAGGAGGCAACCCGGGCGAGCAGGGGGTCCGCGGAGATCGCCTCGGCAGCCCGCTCCGCAAGGTTGCCGACCATGAGCGAGTGGTGGTACGTGCCGGGGGTCTCGAGCAGGAGGCGCCGGAGCAGCGGCTGCGACGGGTTGGCCAGCTCCAGCAGCTGGAAGACCGTCAGGATCCCGAACAGGTTGCCGACCGCCTGGAAGGTCCCGACGGTCGCGACCGCGGCGCCGGCGGCGGCAGCGGCGGATGCCCCGAAGAGCTGGAGCACGCCCGTGATGTCCCGCGTCCCGAGCAGCGAGAAGATCGACACCACGGCGACGTTGGCCGCGAAGATCGCGACGCCCGCCTGCAGGAAGACGGCCACCCGGTCACCTCGCCGCACCGCCAGGATTCCTGTCAGCGAGCCGACGAAGACGTACGTCGCGAGCTCGAGCGACAGGTCATTCGAGGCGCCCGCGATGATGGCGAGGAAGATCGACAGGACCGTCGCAGGCCCCGCCCCGAGCAGGATGGCGACGAGCATCCCGGCCCCGGCGCCGGGCACGAAGAACGGCAGGACCGAGCGGCCGGCGGTCAGCTTGTAGGCGAGGGCAGCGACCAGGAGCACGCATCCGAGGAGGGCGAGCGTCCGGGCCCGGTGCCAGACCTCCTGCCGGTAGCGCCAGAGCCAGGCCAGGTAGAGGATGACGATGAGCGAGGCGAGCAGGAACCAGCCGGCGATCCGCGCGATGTCGAGGCGCGCCTCGGTGAGACCGAACGCCTGGAGCGTCTCGATGTCCGCGGCCGTGACCACTGCCCCCGCGTCGACGAGGATCTGGCCCTTGGCGATCTGGACCTGGACCGGTGCGACCCCGTCGGCAGCGGCCTGGCGTGCCTCGGCGGTGAGCGTGGCGCTGTAGGTGGAGTTCGGCACGAGCAGCGGCGCCACGATCTCCGACGCGAGGGCGCGCTCCGCGTCGGTCAGAAGCGGCGAGAGGAGCCCGTCCACGTTCGCCCGGGCCGTCTCCATCTCGGAATCGCGCAGCTCGGAGCGCTGGAGCGTGCCGAGCACGCGGGTTGCCTCGGCCGCCACGAGCGACCACCGGGCAGCCGTCAACCCATCGAGCGTCGAGCGGGCCGCGGCGGAGATACCCGGAAGCGTCGCGTCGAGCGCCGCGGTGCGCTGCTCCGGCGTCAGCTGACCCGCGAACGCGGCGTCGATGGGAGCGAGGGCTGACGCCAGCGAATCGAGCTGGCGCTGGGCGAGCGACGACGCCGTGTCCGCCCGGAAGTCGTACTGGGGCTCCACCGCGTCGCTGGCCGCCTGGCGGGCGGCGGCGGTCTGGACGGCCGACTCGAACTGGATCGCCCGAGGTGCCTTGACCTGCTCCGGCGCGATGCTCCCCACCTGCAGGTTGTAGGCCTGCGGCAGATCGCCGATGGAGAGGATCGCGGTCAGGCCGCCGACCAGCAGGATCGTCGCGACCGCGTACCGGACGGCATCCCGCCGGGTGAAGCGCGTCACGCGGTCGAAGCGCCGGGAAAGCATGGGATCAGCCCCCGGGCCCGCCGCCGGACGATCCGGCGCCACCCCCGGTATGCGGAACGGCATCGTGCGTCGCGAGGTCCGCGCCGGCGAGCGCCTGGGCGACCAGTGCGCTGACCCGCTTGCCGTCTGCCCGGCCACGCGTGGGTGCCGCGAGAAGCCCCATCACCCGTCCCAGGTCGCGGGCCGACGTGGCTCCCGCGCGCTTGATGGCGTCGGCAACGAGGACGTGGAGCTCGTCGTCGCTGAGCGGCTGCGGGAGATACTCGGCCAGGATGCCAATCTCGGCCTCCTCCCGGGCAGCGAGGTCCTCGCGGCGGCCCGCCCGGTATGCCTCGACCGACTCGCGGCGCATCTTCACCTCGCGGACGAGGACGGCCAGCGCGGCGTCATCGGAGAGCTCGGCGTGGTCCCGCTTCTCCAACGCGTAGACGCTGTTCAACGCCATGCGGAGCGTGTCGCGGCGCAACACGTCGCCCGACCGCATGGCGGCCGTCATGTCGTCGTGGAGGCGGTCTCGAAGGGACACCGGCGGTGGCTCCTGTCGCGTCGGGCGCCGGGCCGGCCATCCCACCGTGACGGGGTGACAGCGTGGCGCCGATTGGCGTTCGGGTCCTCCGGGGCCCGGAATGCGGGCCGGGGAAGCGGGTGGAACCGGCGGTGGATGCGGGCAGGATTGCCGGCCACGCCTGGCCGGAGCCTGTCTGCGCCGCCGGTCCCGGCGGCTAACCCTGCTGGCGGGCTGCCTTCTTGCGCTTTGCTTCCTTCCGCTTCCGCTTCACGCTGGGCTTCTCGTAGTGCTCGCGACGGCGAGCCTCGGCGAGAATTCCGGACTGCTGGATCTTCTTGTTGAAGCGGCGAAGCGCGCTCTCGAAGGTCTCGTTCTCACCAACGCGGATTTCTGCCAATGCCGGGATCACCTCCTCCGCCCTGGGATCGCCTGCCCCGCGGCGCCGCCGGGCGAGTCTCGGCGCACGCGTGTTCGGCGGCGCGCGTACTCGCGGCCTCCGAGCCGTGGGAGTGTAGCCCGGGCGACGCGACGTTGGCAAACCGCGGTGCCCGGCGGGTGTCGGCGGGCGCCCGGGCCGCCGGCTGCACGTGCACCTGGTGACCACTGCGACCGGTGGGGACGTCGGGAACCGCCGAGATGCGCCGCAGCGTGCACCCCGTGAGCGTAGCGACCGACCCGCGGTCAAGCGGCGTATCCCGTGGCGCAGGGTGACCGGGGATTGGGAATCGCAGCGGTCACAGTGGTCACCCCGCGCACGGCCGGAACCCCGGTAGCCCCCGCGCATGGCCGGAGCCCCGGTGGCCCTCCCGCACGGCCTGGACGGCGGCGAGGCTCAGCGGCACAGCCCGGGCGCCGGGGCGTCTCGCGGCGGGCGGCGCCGTGCGCCCTGGGGCGGGCCTG
>JARLHH010000267.1 GCA_031292335.1 Candidatus Limnocylindrales bacterium
ACGCCGGTCAGCGTGGTCCTGCCCGGTCTCGCCGGCCGGCACAACCTCAACGCGCTCGAGATCGCCCGCCGCTTCGATGATCCTGCCTGGCGCGCCAGTGCGATCGAGGTGATGGCGCGCGCGATCGCGGCGGTACCCGGCTCCGGGGGCCGCGTTGCCGTACCCGCCGTCCTCGGGATCCGCGACCACGCAGCGGTCCTCGAAGCGATCCGCGGGAAGATCCCGGCAGCCACGTTCGAGATGCCGCTTGTCCCGCCCAGCGTGCCCGGGATGCGCCTCTACGCGGCGCTTCGGGCCGCCCTCATCCGGGCCGGCGGGCGTGTCCAGATCGGCGAGATGATCGAACGGATCGATCGCGACGGGCGCGCCGTCACGGCCGTCGTGTCCGCCGCCGCAGTCAGGACCTACACGGTTCGGGCCGGGGCGCTGGTCCTTGCAACGGGCGGGATCGCGGGTGGCGGCCTCGTGGCGGAGCGCGACGGCCGGCTGGTGGAGCCCCTGCTGGGGCTCCCCGTGGAGGCTCCTGCCGCGGATGACTGGCTCGCCGTCGACGCGTTCGAGCCGGCGGGTCATCCCCTAGAGAAGGCAGGCATCCGCACGGACGCCGAGCTTCGGCCGGTGGACGCCGACGGGGTGCCCGTGTTCGAGAATGTCCGCGTGGCCGGCAGCCTCCTCGCCGGCCAGCGGTATATCCGGGAGCGTTGCGGCGACGGGGTCGCGCTCGCCAGTGGATGGCGGGCGGGACGATCGCTCAGCGCGGTCCCGGCTGGGCGTGCCGCAGGGCCGGGGAGCGAGCGACCATGACGATCGCCGAGCTGATCATGGATGCCTCCGAGGAGGCGGTCGGGTACTCGTCGGACGAGTGCCTCAAGTGCAACGTGTGCGTGACCGTGTGCCCGGTCGCGCGGGTCACGGACCTCTTCCCGGGCCCGAAGTACGTGGGTCCCCAGGCACAGCGGTTCCGGAGCGGCCACGCCCAGCCCGTCCAGGTCCCCGGCGTGCCGATCCTGCTCTCGCCCGACGTCACGGTCGACTACTGCTCGGGCTGCGGCTGGTGCACCACGGCCTGCCCGGCCGGCGTGAAGATCGCCGAGATGAACAGCCAGTCCCGGGCCCGGATGAAGGCCGGCAAGCGCCCCAAGCTGCGCGATTGGGGCTTGGGGCAGACCGACCTGGTCGGCCAGGTCGGGGTCCTCTTCTCGCCGATCGCCAACTGGGCGCTGGCCAACAGGCCGATCCGCGCGATCATGGAGACGACCGTCGGGATCCATCGCCAGGCGCCGTTCCCCAAGTTCAGTCGCCGCACGCTCCAGTCCACCTGGAAGCGCCGCCAGAAGCGGCGCGGCACGACGGCCGTGCCGGGACCGGATCGGGCCGTCGTCTACTTCCACGGCTGCTCCGCCAACTACTACGAGCAGCACGTCGCCGACGCCGCGGTCGAGATTCTCCGGCGCAACGGCTTCGAGACGATCATTCCCGAGCAGGTCTGCTGCGGGCTGCCGCTGATCAGCAACGGGATCTACACGGAAGCGCGCCAGAAGGCCCACCGCAACCTCGACGTGCTGGCCGGCTATGCGAGGCAGGGGTACCGGATCGTCGGGACGTCCACCTCCTGCACCCATACGATCAAGGCCGAGTACCGGGAGATGCTCGACATCCACGACGACGACGCGACCGTGGTCGCGAACGCGACGTGGGACATCTGCGAGTTCCTGCTGGACCTCCACGAGCAGGGCAAGCTCAACACGCAGTTCGGCCGGCTCGACGAGGACCTGCCCTACCACGCGCCCTGCCAGCTCCGTTCCCACGGCATCGGCCTGCCGGCGATGGACCTGTTCGCGCTGGTGCCGGGTCTGCGCGCCGCCGACATGGACCACGACTGCTGCGGCATCGCGGGCACGTACGGCATGAAGAAGGAGAAATACCCGATCGGCATGGCGGTCGGTGCCCCGCTGTTCGAGAAGATCAAGGCGAGCAACGCGCCGGAAGCCGCCTGCGATTCGGAGACGTGCCGCTGGCAGATCGAGAAGGCGACGGGAACGCGAACCCGACACCCGATCGAGATCCTCCTCGACGCGTACCGCGCGGGTGATTCGGAGCGCCTGGCGGCACGCGGACCGCTCGCGCCCGCGGGGATCTGAGTCCAGTGGCGGGGGACGGTGGCGACGCGGGGCTTGTTGGGCTCGTCATCGTGTCGCACTCGGCGAAGGTCGCCGACGGGACCCTGGAGCTCGCCTCGCAGATGGCCGGCGATGACGTGCGCATCGTCGCTGCGGGCGGCCTCGAGGACGGCAGCATCGGCACGGACGCCACCCGGATCATGGCCGCCATCGAGGCCGCGGACAGCGGGGCCGGCGTCGTGGTGATGGTCGACCTCGGCAGCGCCGTCCTGTCGGCATCGACCGCCCTGGAGCTGCTCGACCCGGCCCAGGCTGCCCGGGTCCGGCTGAGCCGCGGGCCGGTGGTCGAGGGCGCCATCGTCGCGGCGATCCAGGCGAGCATCGGGGACGACCTCCTGACGGTGTGCGACGCGGCGGACGCGACGCTCACCCAGGACAAGCTCGCGGAGTGACGGGGTCCGCGCCCACCGGGCCGGACCCGGGCGCCGGCGTTGTGGTCATCGGGGGCGGTGCCGTCGGCTCGTTCATCGCTACGCTGATTGCCCGGTCCGGGAGGGCCGTCGTCCTCGCGGGCCGACCCGGGAGCGGTCGCTCCGGCTCCGACGAGCTTGCCGTCCGCACGCCCGACGGGGCGGCCTGGCGGACCCGGGTGGACCGCGCGGACGGCACCGCGGGCCTGGGCCGCCCGGCCGGCGTGGTCCTGGCCGTGAAGATGCCGGACCTGGACGCCGCCATCGAGGCCTGCGCGGCCTGGCCCACGACCCCCGTCGTCACGTTGCAGAACGGGATCGGCGCCGAAGAGGCGGTCGCGGCCGCCCGCCCGGGCGCGCCGCTGTTGGCCGGATCGCTGACTGCTCCACTCGGCTTCGAGGCGGACGGGACGCTCGCCTGGCGCGCCCGGCGAGGGATCGCCTTCGGCTCGGTCAGGGGCGACACGGCAGCCGTCCTGGCGGCCCTCCGGGACCCGCTGGACGCGGCCGGGCTGGCCGTCGCGCAGGTGGACGACTGGCGGGCGATGAAGTGGTCGAAGCTGCTCACCAACCTCGTGGCGAACGCGGTCCCTGCGCTGCTGGACTCCGACGCGGCGTCGGTCTACGCCGACCGGCGGCTGTTCGCCGTCGAGCGGGCGGCGGTCCTGGAGACGCTCCGCGTGATGCGGGCACTCGGTTACGCTCCGATGCGGCTGCCGGGTGCCGACGTCCGGTGGCTGGCGGCTGCGTTCCGGGCGCCGACCCTGTTCGGGCAGCCGGTCCTGCGCCGGGTCGTGGGACGAGCCCGCGGCGGCAAGGCCCCGTCGCTCCTGCTTCACCTGCGCGCGGGCGGCGGGCCGTCCGAGGCGCCCTGGCTCAACGGGGCCGTCGCCCGGGCGGGCGAGGCCGCCGGCGTGCCGACGCCGGTCAACGCCGCCCTCGCGGCCATGATGGCGGCCGCCGACGCCTCCCCGGCCGCCTGGGACACAACGCGGGGCCGGCCAACGGCACTCCTTTCGACGATCGGCGGACCATCGACCACCTGGAGAAGCCCATGAAGACGATCCGACTCACCGTCCGCAACCCGTCGGGGATCCATCTGCGGCCGGGCGCGGCCTTCGTCCGGGCCGCGGCGTCTCACCGCGGCACGGCCGTGCGCGTCAGCAACGTGACGGCCGGGTCCGCGCCGGTGGACGCGCGCAGCATGCTCGCGGTGACGGCGCTCAAGATCAAGCAGGGTCACGAGATCGAGGTGACCGCGGACGGTCCGGACGAGGAGGTTGCGCTCGAGACGTTGCGCGCCGCCGTGGAGAGCGGGCTCGGCGAGCCACTCGCCTGACCGCGGCACGGCCCAGCGCGGATCGATGTGCCGGGCATGACCCCCGGCGCCGATAATGCCGGGCGTGGAGTCCGGATCCGTCCTTGCCGCCGTCATCACGGCCGCCGCTGCCTACTTCATCGGAGGCATCCCGTTCGGGATCGTGGTCGCGCGCCTCGTCGGTGGGCAGGACCCGCGCAGCATCGGCAGCGGGCGGACAGGCGGCGCGAACACGCTGCGGGCCATCGGACCACGCTGGGCGCTCGTGTCCGGGCTCCTGGACGCCGCCAAGGGCAGCGTCGCCGTCCTCCTTCCGCGGCTCCTCGGCTTCGGGCCGGAGCTCGAGGTGCTGGGCGCCCTCGTCGCGATCGTGGGGCACAGCCGCTCGCCCTACATCGGGTTCGGCGGCGGCCGGGGGGTCTCGGTGGCCTGGGGCACGCTCGTCGTCATCCAGCCGTTGGTCGCCCTGGCGATCCTGCCGGTTTTCGGGGGCGTGATCCTGGCGACCAGGATCTCGTCCCTCGGCTCGCTGCTCGGCTCGCTCTTCGGGGGCCTGCTGATGCTCGCGCTCGTCGCGCTGCAGGGGCTGCCGCCGGTCTACGACGTCTACGCGGCGGGCTCGGTCGCGCTGATCTGGATCTTCCACCTCGACAACATCGCGCGCCTCCTGCGCGGCACCGAGCGCCGGATCGATCGGCGTCCCTGACCGGAGGTTCACCATGCACACGCTCACCGGAACGCCCGCGTCCGCCGGCGTCGCCATCGGCCCCCTGGTCGTCATCCGGCCCGCGCCGGTCGTGGCGGGAGGTCGAATCCAGCCTGGGCAGGAGGCTGGCGAGATCGCGCGACTCGAGACGGCGATGACGGAAGCCGGGGCGGAGCTCGACCTGCTCGCCGAGCGCGTCGGCGCCGAACACCCGGCGGAGGCGGAGATCTTCGCCGCCCACGCCATGCTTGCCCAGGACCCGGCCCTCGCGGAGGCGGCCGAGGAATGCATCCGCGCCGGCGACGACGCCGTCGCGGCGATCCGCGCCGCCGGCGAGCAGTTCGCCGCCGAGTATCGCGCCATCGGGGACGAGCTCCTCGCGGCGCGCGCGACCGACATCCTGGACGTCGCCGGGCGGATCGCCGATCGCCTGACCGGCAGCCATGCGGCCGCCCCGACGCTGGACCGGCCTTCGATCATCGCCGCGGCGGACCTCACGCCTTCGCTCACCGCCACGCTCCCGCGCGACCGGATGCTCGGGATCGCCCTCGCCGAAGGCTCCGCGACCGCGCACGCCGCCATCCTGGCCCGGGCCTACGGCATCCCGGCCGTGGTCGGGATCGGGGGCCTGCTGGACGTGATCGAGGGTGCCGCGGGCACGCTGGCGGGTTCCGGTGCCCTCGTCGCGCTCGACGGCGCAAGCGGCGAGATCGTGCTGGAACCGGACGATGCGACGGTCGCTCGCTTCGAGCGGGCCCGCGCCGCGGCAGGGGCGGCGATGGCGCAGGCGGTCGCCGAGGCAGTCCTGCCGGCGGTGACCCGCGACGGGCTGGAGGTGACGCTCCTGGCCAACATCGGAGGGCCGGGCGAGTCCGCCCGCGCGGTGGAGCTCGGCGCTCACGGAGTGGGGCTGTTTCGCACGGAGTTCCTCTTCCTCGAGCGTGGGGCGCCCCCGTCCGAGGAGGAGCAGCTGGCTGCCTACCGGGCGGTCGTGGAGGCGTTCGCGCCCTACCCTGTCACGATCCGGTTGCTGGACGTGGGTGGCGACAAGCCGATCCCCTACCTGCCGATCGCGCCGGAAGCCAACCCCTTCCTGGGCGTCCGCGCGCTCCGCCTGGCGTGGGACGAGCCGGGCCTCTTCCTGACCCAGCTGCGGGCCGCCATGCGGGCCGCGGCGGGCATGCCCGCCGGCACGGTCGGGGTGATGGCGCCGATGATCGCCGACGCCCGGGATGCCGACCTCCTGCTCCGCCTTGCCGCCCGGGCGCGCGACGGCCTCGTGGCCGCGGGTGTCGCGCACGGCGAGATCGAGCTGGGCGTGATGCTGGAGATCCCGGCGGCCATCCTCGTGGGGGACACGTATCTGCCGCGGCTCGCCTTCGCGAGCATCGGGACGAACGACCTCCTCCAGTACACGGTGGCGGTCGACCGCGGCAACCGGTCGCTCGCCCGCTACCAGGAGTCGCTCCACCCGGCCCTGCTCCGCCTGGTCCGCCGGGCCGTCGAGACGTGTGACGCAGCCGGAGCCTCGCTGTCGGTCTGCGGCGAGATGGGCGGCGACGCGGTCGCGGCGCTCGCGCTGGTGGGACTGGGCGTCCGCAAGTTGAGCATGGCCTCGTCCAGCCTGGCGGGCGTGCGCCGCGCGATCCGGGCGGCGGACACGGCCGCCCTGCAGGAGGCGGCCCGGATCGCGCTGGCGGGTCCCACCGCCGACGACGTGCGCGCCGGCCTCGTTGTGCTGGCCGCCAGGCTCGCGGTCGGGGCGCCGCTCGACGGGGCGCCGCTCGCCGACCGGGTGGACGCCTCGCTGGGGTAGACTCTCGACGGGCGCCCACTCGTTCGACCCGCATGCGCGACCGTGCCCGCGCCGCGCCCTCGGAGGTTCCCAGCAGCGATGACGCCGGATGAGCTTCGCGCGAGGATTCGCGAGATCCCCGACTTCCCGAAGCCTGGCATTCTCTTCTACGACATCACCACGCTCCTCAAGGACGCCAGGGCGTACCGGGCCGCGATCGATGCGATGCTCGCGCCCTATGCCGGCATCGCCATCGACGTCGTGGTGGGGATGGAGTCGCGCGGTTTCATCTTCTCCGCGCCGATGGCGTACCAGCTGGGCGCCGGGCTGGTGCCCGTGCGCAAGCTGGGCAAGCTGCCGGCGGAGACGATCAGCGTCGAGTACGCCCTCGAATACGGCTCGAACACGCTCGAGGTGCACCGCGACGCGATCCAGCCCGGCCAGAAGGTCCTGATCGTGGACGATCTGCTCGCCACCGGCGGAACGGTCAACGGGACGGTGGAGCTGGTCCAGCGGCTCAAGGGTGAGATCGTGGGGCTGGCGTTCCTGGTGGAGCTCGGCTTCCTCAAGGGTCGCGACCGGCTGACCGGGCAGACGGTCACGTCGGTCATCACGTACTGACGCAGGCCCGGGCGGGGGCGACTCGGTGAGCGGCGAGGAGCGGGCTGCGTCGGGCTCCTCGGCGCCCGGCCCGAGCGCTGCCCTCGAAACGGGTCCGGTCGACCCGGACGAGCTGCGACGCCTGGCTCGCCGCCGGTTCTTCCGGTCCTTGGCGGCCGATGCGATGAAGACCGCGGCCACGGTCGTCGGGGCCGCCGGCGCGCTGCGCGACGGTTCCGTCGAGATGGCGAGCGCCATCCTCGGGACGGCCGACGCGACCGGCTCCCCGGCAGGATCGGGTGCGCGCCCGGCGGGCGGGGCAGCCGGCGTCTTCCGGAGCGCGTTCCGCTTCGAGCCGGAGCGGGTCGTCCTGCTGGACCAGCGCCGCCTGCCCGACGAGCTGTCAGACGTCGACTGCCTGACCGGGTCCGACGTCGCCCAGGCGATCCGAGACTCCGTGGTCCGGGGCGCGCCGCTCCTGGGCCAGGTGGCGGCCTGCGGGATCGCGCTCACCGCAAACCGCTCCATGGAGGCGTCCCTTTCCGCGCGACGCTCGATCCTGTTCGGGACCGCGAACGCCCTTCGGAACGCCGCCCCGACGGCGGCGCCCGTGCGGAACGCGATGGACCGGATGCTGGCGCGATACGCGGCGATCAGCGACGCGGAGGGAGACGGCGCGCGGGTGGCCGCGGGCCTCCGCCAGGAGGCGGAGGCGATCATCGGCGAGGCAACCCTGGCGCATGCCGGCCTGGCCTCCCATGGCGCGGCCTTCTTCGCAGCGAGCGTGCCGCCGGGCGACGGCGCGACGCTCCGCATCCTGACCATCGGCAGCACGGGCGCGCTTGCCGGCGGGCAGGTTGGGACCGGGCTCGCGATCGTCGCGGCGCTCCGCGACGCCGGCCGGCCGGTGGAGGTGCTGGTCGCCGAGACCCGGCCGTGGCTGGCGGGCGCCCGCCTCGTCGCGTGGGAGCTCGTCCAGGCCGGCATTCCGTTCGTGCTGGTGGGCGACGGTGCGGCGGCGGGGCTGCTGGGGAGCGGCGCGGCGGACGCGGTGCTCGTCGGCGCGGAATCGATCGCCCGCGACGGCGACGTGGCATGCGATCCGGGCAGCTTCGCGCTGGCGGTTGTCGCCGCGCGCCGCGCTGTCCCGTTCGTTGTCGCGGCGCCGCTCAGCACCTGCGACGGGCAGGCGGCCGAGGGCAGCGCTCTGCGGGCGGCTCAGCGACCCCCCGAGGAAGTTCTCTTCCTGCGTGGCGCGCGGCTCGCGCCGGAGGGCACGATCGCCCGCAACCCGTCGGTCGACGTCATCCCGTCGGACCTCGTGACGGCCGTGGTGACCGAGACCGGGGTGCTTCAGGCGCCGTACGCGGACCGACTCGCGGCCGCGGCGGACCGCTCGCGCGCGGAGGCCTGAGTGGCCGCCCCGTTGGCCCGCCGGGATGCCCCGGGCGGCCTGGCCGTTCGGCCGTCCTCAGACCGCGGCCTCCTGCGGGAGTTCCTGGAGCGCGACCGCCTCTACGCGGCGTACGCACTGTGCGATCTCGACGAGCGCGAGTTCGGACGGACGCGCTGGGGGGTCGCGTTCGACGGCCAGGAAGCGGTCGCCGTGGCCCTGGAGTACGCCGGGCTGGCACCGCAGCCCGTCTTCGTCATGGGCACGAACGCCGGGGTCGGCGCGCTCCTCTCGGAGCTGATCCGTCCGCGGGATGCGTACCTGGCGGCCCGAACCGAGCACCTGCCGGCCGTCGGCGCCATCTATCGCATCGAACCCGGCCCGCTCATGGTCCGGATGTGGGTCGACCGGAGCCTGTTCCGGCCCTGCCCGGCCGAGGTGGCCCGCCTGCTCCCGGTGGAGGTGGGCGACCTGAACCGCCTGTATCAGCTCGGGTTCACGGCCTGGCTGCCCCCCTCCGCGGTGGCGGAGGGCGTCTATTACGGGATCCGCGTCGGCGGTCGCCTCGTGAGCGCGGCCGGCACGCACGTCATCTCGCCGGACGCGCGCCTGGGCGTGGTCGGCAACGTGATGACCCACCCGGACTTCCGCGGGCGCGGGTATGCGACGGCCGTCACCGGGGCCGTCACTGCCGACCTCCTGCGCTTCTGCGACCAGGTGGTCCTCAACGTCCGGTCCGACAATCCGCCGGCGCTGCGGGCATATGCGAAGCTGGGCTACCGGGAGCACGTTCGCTTCGAGGAGCGGCTGATCCACCGCCAGGGAAACGCGTTGGGCGCGCTCGCCGCACTCCCCGGGCCGATCCGGCGGCTGCTCGGGCGCGGCGAGAGCTGAGCAGGCGCGGCGGGAGCCGTTTGGCCCGCCCGTCCGGACGGCGGGGTCGCGGCCCGGCCGTCGGGCATAATCAGGAGCGGCGCCCACGAACCGCGGCGCACCGCCCATCCCGTTGCCGGAGACACCGCTCGCCATGACCACTCCCGTCGCCCTGCCGCCCCATGACGTCACCGATCTCGGCCTCGCCGACGAAGGCGTTCGCCGGATCGAATGGGCGGAGCGCGAGATGCCCGTCCTGCGCCTGATCCGCGAGCGCTTCGCGCGCGAGCTCCCGCTGCGGGGCCTGCGGATCGCGGCCTGCCTCCACGTGACCACCGAGACGGCGAACCTGGTTCGCACGCTCGCGGCGGGCGGGGCGGAGATCGCGCTGGCTGCGAGCAACCCGCTCTCCACCAAGGACGACGTGGCGGCCGCGCTCACCGCCCGCTACGGCATCGCCACCTATGCGCGCCGCGGCGAGGACCGCGCCACGTACTACGCGCACCTCAACGCGATCGCGGACACCCATCCCCAGCTGACCATGGACGACGGGTGCGACCTGGTCTCGCTGCTCCACGGCGAGCGGCCCGGCCAGCTGGGCGAGGTCTTTGCCGGGACCGAGGAGACGACGACGGGCGTGATCCGCCTCCGGGCCATGGCCCGGGACGGCGCGCTGCGGTTCCCGGTTGTCGCGGTCAACGAGGCCGAGACGAAGCACCTCTTCGACAATCGCTACGGGACCGGCCAGAGCACGATTGACGGGATCCTGCGGGCCACGAACATCCTGCTCGCCGGGCGCCAGGCGGTCGTGGCCGGCTATGGCTGGGTGGGAAAGGGGATCGCCTCGCGCCTCAAGGGCATGGGTGCCCACGTGGCCGTGGTCGAGGTGAGCCCGGTCCGCGCCCTGGAGGCGCTCATGGATGGCTTCGAGGTGAAGACGGTCGACCAGGCCGCCCCGTGGGGCGAGCTGTTCATCACCGCGACCGGAAACGTCAACGTGTTCCGGCGCGAGCACTTCATCGCGATGCCGGACGGCGCGATCATGGCCAACAGCGGCCACTTCGACGCGGAGCTTGACCTCACGGCGCTACGCGCGCTCGCCGAGGGGCATGTCCGAGAGGTCCGCGAGAACGTCCAGGAGTTCGACCTGGGACCCAAGAAGCTCCACCTGGTGGCCGAGGGCCGGCTGGTCAACCTGGGCGCCGCCGAGGGCCACCCCGCCGCTGTGATGGACATGAGCTTCGCGAACCAGGCGCTGTGCGCGGAGTACGTCGCCCAGCACCACGCCGAGCTGGAGAGCATGGTCTACGTGGTGCCCGAGGCGATCGACCAGGAGGTGGCGCGTCTCAAGCTGGAGGCACTGGGCCACCACATCGACGGCATGACCGCCGAGCAGGTGGCGTACACGAACTCCTGGAAGAGCGGGACGTAGCCGGCGATGACCGGAGAGCCGAAGGCCGGGTTCACGCGGGCCGGGACGGTGGCTGCGCCCGCGGAGGCGCCCTACGGCAGCTGGCGCTCGCCCGTGCCCCTGGAGCTGGTCGCGGAGGGGTTCGTGCGGCTCGCCGAGCCGCGCTGGGACGGCGACGCGATCACCTGGCTCGAGGGGCGGGCCGAGGATGGCGGTCGTCAGACCCTGGTCCGCTGGACCCGCGAAGGTGTCCGCGACGTCAGCCCGGTCGGGCTCAACGTCCGGACGCGCGTCCACGAGTACGGCGGAGGGGCGTACCTGGCGGCCGGTGACCTGGTGGTCGTCTCCGACTTCGCGACGGGACGGCTGATGCGCGTCGGACCCGACCGGTCGGTGACGCCGCTCACGCCGGCCGGTCGCTGGCGCTACGCGGACGCGTGCCTCGATGCGTCGCGCAAGCGCCTGATCTGCGTCCGCGAGGACCACACGCGCGAGGGCCGGGAGGCGGTCAACACGCTCGTCGCGGTTCCCCTCGACGGCGCGGCCGCGGACGATCCGGCGCGCGTCGCGGAGCTCGCCCGCGGGTCGGATTTCGTGGCCGCGCCGCGCCTCTCGCCGGACGGACGGCGCCTGGCCTGGACGCGCTGGAACCACCCGAACATGCCCTGGGACGGAACCGAGTGTGTCGTGGCGGACGTCGCGGCCGCCGGCTCGCTCGGGGCCGCGATGGTCGTGGCCGGCGACGCCCGGACCTGGGTCACGCAGCCGGCCTGGTCGCCGTCGGGCGAGCTGTACCTTTCGGCCGAGCTGGACGGCTGGCTCAACCTCTGTCGCGTGGAGACGGGCGGGGGCAACGCGGCGGTCGCGCGGCCCGTGTCCGTCGCGCCGATGGCCGCCGAGATCGGCGGGCCGGAATGGAACCTCGGCTATGCCGACTACGGGTTCGCGGCCGATGGGACGATCATCGCGGCCGCCCGCTCCGGGGGACGCGACCGGCTGTTCCGGATCGACCCCGCCGGCGGCGCCGACCCGGTGGAGATCCCGCTCCCGTTCACGGAGCTGGACTACCTGGGTGTGCGCGGTGACCGCCTGGTCTCCCTGGCGGCCTCGCCGACGACCTTCCGGTCCGTGGTCGTCGTGAGCCTCCTGGACGGATCGGTCGAGGTGCTCCGGCGCGCGTCGGAGGCGATCCTCGATCCCGCCGATCTCGCGCCGGCCGAACCGGTCGAGTTCCCGACGACCGGCGGGCGGACCGCGCACGGGATCCTGTACCGGCCGCACAATCGGGCAGCCCGGGCGCCCGCCGGCGAGCTGCCGCCGCTCCTCGTCACCAGCCACGGCGGCCCGACGTCCGCGGCGAACGCCGCGCTCACGGTCTCGATCCAGGTCCTGGCCACGCGCGGGATCGCGGTCCTCGACGTGGACTACGGGGGCAGCACGGGCTACGGGCGTGAGTACCGCCGGCGTCTCGCGGGCAGCTGGGGCGTCGTGGACGTCGACGACTGCGTGGCGGGCGCCCGGGCGCTGGCGGATCGCGGGATCGTGGATCCCGCGCGCCTCGCGATCGAGGGCGGCTCCGCATCCGGGTTCACGACGCTCGCGGCGCTCGCCTTCCGGGATCTCTTCCGGGCCGGCGTCAGCTACTTCGGGATCGGCAACCTGGCGGCGTTCGCGGCGGAGACCCACAAGTTCGAGTCGCGCTACCTCGACGGACTGCTGGGGCCCTACCCGGCCGCACGGGACGTCTACGAGGCCCGCTCACCGATCTTCCACCTCGATGGGATCCACAGCCCGGTGCTGGTCCTGCAGGGGCTCGACGACCGGATCGTGCCCCCGGCGGAGGCGGAGCGGATCGTCGCGGCGCTGCGCGCAAACGGCATCCCCCATGCGTACATCCCCTTCGAGGGCGAGGATCACGGCTTCCGCAAGGCATCTTCGATTCTCCGCTCGATCCAGGCCGAGCTGGCGTTCTACGGCGCCGTGTTCGGGTTCGTCCCCGCCGACCCGCTGCCGCCGCTTCCGTTCGTTGGGGCGCCGGTCAGCTGGGGCAGCTCGGCGGGCTGATCGCGGCCCGGGTGCGCGGCGGCGGAGTGCTACGCTGCCCCGGACCACCACACGGGAGTGCCCTGCAGCCATGACCTCGATCGTCGACGCGTCCGGTTACCTCTTTACCTCCGAGTCGGTGACCGAGGGTCACCCCGACAAGATGTGCGACCAGATCTCGGACGCCATCCTCGACGCGATCATCCGCGACGACCCGGTCGCCCGCGTCGCCTGCGAGACGGCCACCACGACGGGCCTCGTCCTCGTGCTCGGGGAGATCTCGACCTCGACGTACATCGACTTCCAGAGCGTCGTGCGCGACACGGTCAAGGAGATCGGCTACACGCGGGCGGAGTACGGGTTCGACTACCTCACCTGCGGGACGCTCGTGAGCGTCAAGGAGCAGTCCCCCGACATCTCGATGGGGGTGGACGCGGCGCTCGAGGTCCGCGAGGACGGCACGGCGCTCCACGAGCTGGGCGCGGGTGACCAGGGCATGATGTTCGGGTTCGCCTGCCGCGAGACGCCGGAGCTGATGCCGCTCCCGATCGCGCTCGCGCACCGCATGGCGCGACGTCTCGCCGAGGCCCGCAAGTCCGGCCAGCTGCCCTACCTGCGCCCCGACGGGAAGACCCAGGTGACCGTCGAATACGATCGTGGTGTCCCGGTGCAGGTGCGGACGGTCGTGGTCGCCTCGCAGCACGACCCCGACACGCGGGCCGAGCGGATCCGGCGCGACATCGTGGAGGCGGTGATCCTGCCCACGATCCCGCCCGAGCTCCGGCCGACGGACCCGGTCATGCACGTCAACCCGACCGGCCGCTTCGTGACCGGCGGCCCGATGGGCGACGCCGGCCTCACGGGCCGGAAGATCATCGTCGACACGTACGGCGGCATGGCTCGCCACGGTGGCGGGGCGTTCTCCGGCAAGGACCCCACGAAGGTGGACCGCTCGGCCTCGTACGCCGCGCGCTGGATCGCCAAGAACGTGGTCGCCGCCGGGCTCGCCGACCGCTTCGAGATCGAGATCGCCTACGGGATCGGCATCGCGCATCCGCTGTCGGTCTCCATCGAGACCTTCGGGACGGGGCAGGTTCCCGACGACATGATCCGCGCGGCGATCGACCGGCACTTCGACCTCCGCCCTGCCTCGATCATCGAGGCGCTTGATCTTCGCCGGCCGATCTACCGTCAGACCGCGGCGTACGGCCATTTCGGGCGGCCCGACCTCGACCTCCCCTGGGAGCGAACGGAGAAGGCAGCGCTGCTCGCGGCCGATTGCGGTCGCCCCGAGCCGGTCGGCGGCTCGGTCGGGCCGCGCTGACCGCACGGAGCGGAACGCGTGCCGCCGCGCTGACGGGGGAGCGACAGGAGGAATCGCGCGGTAGCCGGCACCCCTGGCCGCTCGCCCGGCGTGCCGAGCACGGAGATGCCGACGTCATCCCGGCCCGAAGGCACGTGACGTCGGATCGCCGCCCATACCAGCACGGTGGTTGCTATCCGGCGCGAGAGGCCGCGGCGCCGACGCACGCGGCAGGTAGGGCAGCGGCGGTTCGTCCTGCGGTGATGACTCCCGCGCGCCCCGTCACGTGCCGGGGGACGGCGCTCTCTACAATCGACCGATGTACGCGGTGATCCTGGCGGGTGGAGGCGGGACGCGCCTCTGGCCGCTGTCGCGCCCCGACCGGCCCAAGCCGTTCCTGCGGCTTCTCGGCGACCGGACGTTGCTCCGCGCCACCTACGAGCGGATCGTTCCCGCGCTCATGGGGCCGGGCGACGTCGTGGTGGTCACCGACCGGCGCTATGCCGCGCTCGTGCGCGAGGAGCTGCCCGAGCTCGACCCTGCCCAGGTCCTCGGCGAGCCCGCCGGCCGGAACACCGCGCCCGCGATCGCCTACGCCGCGGCCGCCGTCGAGCGGCCGGCCGACGACGTCATGCTCGTCCTGCCGGCCGACCATCTGATCGCGGACGAGGCAGGGTTCCGGGCGCTGCTCCGGCAGGCTGGCGCGCTCGCCGCGGCGGGCGGCCCCGGGAGCGCTGCCCCGGTGCTCGTCACGCTCGGGATCACGCCGACCGGGCCGGAGACCGGGTACGGCTATATCGTGGCCGCGGGACCGCGGCCGGGAGGATCGGGTGCGCTTGACGTCGCG
>JARLHH010000268.1 GCA_031292335.1 Candidatus Limnocylindrales bacterium
CCTCATCGCACGTCATCGAGCAACGGGGGACGCGGGCCGGTAACGGACCGGCGGCTGTCCCGACCGTGGCGGCTCCCTCACCCCACGCCGGACCCCTTGCGTGACCGGCGTATCCTTCCCATCCCGGTCGCGGGAATGCGGCGCCAGCAGGCGACGCTGCACGGAGCGGCCGGCGACGAAGCACGCGAGGGGATCATGGCGCGCTCGATGTGGCGGGGAGCGATCCAGTTCGGCCTGGTGACCATCCCGGTCCGGCTCTACCTGGCGACGGACTCGAAGGGGATCGCGTTCAACATGCTCCACGCGAGCTGCCTGAACCGGATCCAGATGAAGACCTACTGCCCGTTCCACGACGAGGTGATCTCCCGCGGCGACACCGTGAAGGGGTTCGAGTACGCCAGGGACCAGTACGTCGTCATCACCGACGAGGACCTGGCCAGCGTCCCGCTCAAGACGGTGCGCTCCATCGAGATCGAGAAGTTCATCCCGGCCCAACCGGCCCAGGACGACCCGGTCCGGTTCGTGAAGCAGGCCTACTACGTGGAGCCCGAGCCGATCGGCCGCAAGGCGTACGCGCTGCTGCGCGAGGTCCTCGCCGAGCAGGGCCTGGCCGCGATCTGCAAGGTCGTGATCAAGGATCGCGAGGCGCTCGCCGCCCTCAACCCGTATGCGAACGCCATGGTCCTCGAGACGCTCCACTGGCCGGACGAGATCCGGGCGACCGACGAGCTCGACCTTCCGGCCGGCGACGTGGAGATCAAGCCCGCGGAGCGGGCAATGGCGGCCCAGCTCATCTCCGCCATGACCGGAGCGTTCGATCCGGCTGAGTACCGCGACGAGTACCGCCAGGCGCTCGAGGCCGTGATCGAGGCCAAGGTCGAGGGCCGGGAGATCGCCGAGCCCGACGAGGCGCCTGCGGGCGGCCAGCTCGTGGACCTGATGGCCGCCCTCGAGGCGAGCGTGAACGCCGCCCGCGCCGCGCGGGCGAACCGGGATGAGGAGGCTGCCGCCGAGGAGGCTGCCGCCGGTCGATCGCAGGTCACGACCCGGCGTCCGAAACGGGGTGCGCGCGCCGACGAGGAGACGGACCTGGTCGAGGCTGAAGCGCGGAAGCCGGCACGACGCAAGTCTGCCTGACTGGACGGACGGCCCATTCACGGCGCTGACAGGCCATCTGCCGCCGGCTCACAATCGCCGCATGACGCGTTCTCTGGCCGATGATCAGCTCCCGCTCGAGTTCACGCCTGCCGCGTCCCGCCTGCCGGACCGGATCGTCCCGATGCGTCCGACCGAGGGCGCCGGGCCGTTCGACGACCCGGGTTACTTCTTCGAGCCGTGGTGGCCCGGGATCCGCGCCTTCGTCCTCGTTGAGGGCGGCGCGGTGCGCCTGCGGGCCGAGGCCCTCGGCGACCCCCTGCCGGCCTTTCCCGAGCTTGCCGAAGTCGCCCGGATCGTCCGATCCGACGGCGCGGTGCTGGACGCGACGCTGATGGTGCTCGACGCGCGCGGCCGCCCCAGCCGCACGCTCCTCGAGCGCCGGCTCCGCGGCGACAGCCCGGGTGGACGACCGCGGGACGAGCGCGAGGCGCCACCGGCCCGCGGCACGCCGGCCGGCAGTCGCGGGTCGGCCGCCATGGTCGCCTCGGACCTTCTCTACCTCGACGGAGAATCGCTCGCCCTCCGGCCGTTCGCCGAGCGTCGCGGCGAGCTGGCGGCGCTCCTGCGGCCGTCGAGCTGGTGCCTGGCCGGGCGCGGCTTCATCGGCGACGGCACCACGGTCGCGACCGGCCTGGGCGCCCTCGGGTTTCGCGCCCTGTCGGCGCGCCGGCTGGACGCGCGGTTGCGCGCCGGGCCCGCGCACGACGCCTGGTACCGGGTTCCGGTCACCGCGGCGCCGCGCGACCTGCCGCCGTTCCTCGCGCTGCTTCGTCGCCTGCCGTTCTGACCGGGCCGGGACAAGGCTGCTCCCATGGCGCTGGACCGCTACCGGCAGAAGCGCGACTTCACCCGGACCCCGGAGCCCCCGGGCGGGGAACCGGCCGCGGAGACGCCGGCCGACGAGCGATCGCGCGCGGCCCATGCTACCGGGGTGCCGGCCCGGCCGGCGGTCCCGTCGGCCGCGGGCGGATGCGGCCGCTTCGTCGTCCATCGCCACCGGGCCGGCCGGCTCCACTACGACCTCCGCCTCGAGATCGACGGCGTGCTTGCCTCCTGGGCACTCCCCAGGGGCCCGACCCGTGACCCGGACGAGCGCCGCTTCGCTGCCCGGACGGAGGACCATCCCGTCGCGTACCTCGACTTCGAGGGGGTGATCCCCGCAGGTGAGTACGGCGCGGGCGATTCGATCTGTTGGGACTGGGGCACCTTCGAGCCCGAGCTGACCTGGGATCCCGGCGAAGCGCTCCGGTCGGGCGAGCTCAAGCTCCGGCTTCGCGGCGAGAAGCTGGCGGGGCGCTTCACGCTCGTCCAGACCACAACGTCGGAACGGGGACGCACCGGCACGCGCAGCCCGGGAACCGCGACCGACGAGCGGACCGCCTGGCTCCTGATCGCCAAGCGCGGCCCCGAGGCCATTCCCGGCTGGGACCCGGAGGCGTACCCCGCGTCGGTCAAGACCGGCCGCACGAATGCCGACGTCGCAGCCGGATTGCCGCCGCTCGAATCGCGCCCGGCGCCGGCTCCCCTGCCCTCCCTCGACCCACCAGGCGCCCGGATGGCCAGCCAGCCGGTCTTCGTCGAGCCGATGCTCGCGACCCCGGGAACTGCCCCGTTCGACGGCGACGACTGGCTCTTCGAACCGAAATGGGACGGCTACCGGATCCAGGCCAGCGTGACTGCCGGCCACGTGGCGCTCCGGACCCGGAACGGCCACGACGGGGCCCGGCTCTTCCCCGAGCTGCTCGGCAGACCGACCTGGCTCGCGGCCCCGGAGGCGATCGTCGACGGCGAGGTGGTTGCGCTCGATTCTCACGGACGGCCCGACTTCGGCCTGCTGCAGGCCCGGCTGGGCGCCGGCTTCGGCCCATCCGCCATGCCCGCCAGCCAATCGGAGCGCGAGGCGGGACGAGCCGCGCCCCTCGTCTTCATGGCATTCGACCTGCCCTGGTGCGCCGGCCGCTCGTATCTCGAGGTGCCGCTCGAAGATCGGACGGCGATCCTGCGCCTCGTGCTCCGCGACCACCCGCACGTCCGTTTCGGTGGCCAGGTGGCGCGCGACGGCATCGCGTTCTTCGCGGCCGCCGCCGAGCAGGGCCTGGAAGGCGCCATGGCCAAGCACCGGCGAAGCCGGTACGAGCCGGGTCGCCGCTCGACGGCATGGCTCAAGCTCAAGGTCCGACCGACCCAGGAGCTGGTCGTGGCCGGCTACGTCCCGGGGCAGGGCAGCCATCGTGACCTCGGGTCGCTCATCGTCGGCGTGATGGTCGGCGGCCGGCTGCGCTACGCGGGCCGGGTCGGCAGCGGCCTGGACGCCCCGACTCGCGCCCGCCTGCGCGCTGCCCTCGATGCGCGGGCCGTCGACGCGCCGCCGTTCGACGATGCGCCCGACGACCTGGCGCGGACCGCGGGGGCGGTGTGGGCCACGCCGGAGCTGGTGATCCGGGCCGAGATCGGCGGCTGGTCCCCCGACGGAATCGTCCGCCAGGCGTCGTTCACGCACGAGGCGCCCGAGGTCGACCCCGGCTCTGTCGAGCGCCAGGACGCCGTGGGGCCGGAGGCGGCCGCCCGGGCCCTCGCGAAGGCAGTGGCGCCGCCCCACCGAGGCGCGGCCCTGCCGTCGCGCCGCGGCGCGGTAGCCCGATCGGGGCCCGGCATGGCACCGGGGGGACCGACGGCCGGGCGGGCGGCGGAG
>JARLHH010000269.1 GCA_031292335.1 Candidatus Limnocylindrales bacterium
CAAGGGCGAGCAGTCGCCGGCCCGGCCGCGCCCGGAAGCCGCCGGCCCGCCTCCCGGGCGGCTCGGCGCGCCGGACCCTGCCCCTTCGTTGGAGGCCGAGCCCGGCTCGGACCCCAGTCCCGGGACCGCCCCGGTCTGAGCGCAGACCACGTGCCGCTGGAAATCGACATCCTCACCCTCTTCCCGGAGATGCTGGCGGGACCGCTGGCGGCGAGCATCCCCGGGCGCATCCAGCAGGAGGGCCTCGCCTCGATCCGGGTCCACGACCTGCGGGCCTGGGGCCTGGGCCGCCACCGGAGCGTGGACGACGCCCCGTACGGCGGCGGGGCAGGCATGGTGCTGCGGCCGGAACCGGTGGCCGGGGCGCTGGCGGCCCTGCGCCGGCCGGATTCCCTGGTCATCCTGTTCGACGCCGCGGGAGAGCCGTTCCGGCACGACCGCGCGGCGGACCTCGCAAGCCGCTCCCACCTCGTGCTCGTCTGTCCGCGCTACGAGGGCGTCGACGAGCGAATCCGCGGGATGGCGGATCTCGAGCTCTCGATCGGCGACTACGTGCTGACGGGTGGTGAGCTGCCCGCGCTCGTCGTCTGCGATGCGGTGCTGCGGCTTCTGCCGGGGGGGATCGAGCCGGGCTCCCTGCTGGACGAGTCGTTCACGCGGGGGCTGCTGGAGTATCCCCAGTACACGCGCCCCGCGAGCTTCGAGGGGCGCGGCATTCCGGCGATCCTCACCTCGGGCGACCACGATGCCGTCCGCCGGTGGCGCCTTCGGGAGTCGCTCCGGCGCACGCTGGAACGACGGCCGGACCTCCTGGAGGGGCGGACGTTCAGCCCCGAGGAGGTGCGCCTTCTCGGCGAGGTCATCGGGGAGCGCGGGGCCGGCGCGGCCGGCGGCCGGGGGGACGAGCTCCCGGCGGACCAGGTCCGCGAGCCATGATCGCGGGCGGCCCGTGCTATACTCCGCCGTCGGCCGCCCGTCCGCGACCGCTCCATCGTGCCCAGAAACGCGGCTCGCGGGACCGTCCCGGCCGCCCAGTGCAGCAGGGGTCGACCCGGTGAACGTACTCGACGAGATCGTCAAGGACCAGATTCGAACGGACATCCCGGCCCTCGCGCCGGGCGACACCGTGAAGGTCAGCGCCAAGGTCGTGGAGGGGAACCGCGAGCGCGTCCAGATCTTCGAAGGCACCATCCTGCGCCTGACGGGTGGCGGGATCACGCGTTCGCTGACCGTGCGACGGATCGCCTCGGGGGTGGGCGTCGAGCGGACGTTCAAGATCAACAGCCCGCGGATCGAGAAGATCGAGGTCGTCCGGCACGGCGTGGCGCGGCGCGCGAAGCTCTACTTCCTGCGGCGGCGGGTCGGCAAGGCCGCCACGCTCCGGGAGCGGCGCACGAGCTGACGCCCGGACGGGCCCCGCCCGGCTGAGCCACTCCCAACGCGGCCCCGCTCCGGCGGGGCCGTTCCGATACCGGCGCCCCGGCCCTGGCTCGACTACGCTGTCCGGCGATGGCCCCGACCGTGCCCACCCTGCGACGCGAGCGACTGCTCTGGAGGGCAGGGGCGACGCGCGTGGCGGGCGTCGACGAGGTGGGCGTCGCGCCGATGTGCGGGCCGGTGGTCGCCGCGGCCGTCATCTTCCGCCCGAACTGCCGCCGCATCGCCGGCGCCCGCGATTCGAAGACGCTCTCGGCGGCGCAGCGTGAGGCGCTCGCGCCCGAGATCCGGCGCCGCGCCCTGGCGGTCGGCGTCGGTGCCGCCTCCGTCGCGGAGATCGACCGGCTCAACATCTACCACGCGACGCACCTCGCGATGCGGCGAGCGATCGCCCGGCTCGGCGGGCATGACCACGTCCTCGTCGACGGCCTGCCGATCGCCGGGTTCGAGGCCGCCGTGGGCCCCTACGATGCGATCGTGGACGGCGACGCCCTGGTCTACTCCATCGCGTGCGCCTCGGTGGTCGCCAAGGTGGTCCGCGATCGCCTGATGGCCCGCCTCGCGGCACGCTATCCGGGCTACGGATGGGAGCGCAACGCCGGGTACGCGACCGCCGAGCACCGGGCCGCGCTCCGGATGCTCGGGGTGACGCCCTATCATCGGCGGTCGTTCGCGCCGGTCCGGGAGGCGCTGGCAGGCGTCGAGCAGCTCGACCTCCAGCTCGACGAGCTCGGCGAGACCCCCAGGGGTGATGCCGGCCAGCAGCTGGCGCAGTCCGCTCGGCCCTGGCCCGCTAAGGCGGCGGTGATCCCGGTCGGGTAGGGTGGGGCATGGCCCCGACGGATCCGAACCCACGGCGGACGCTCGCCCAGCGGGCCGGTGACGCCGCCGAGACGCAGGTCGTCGACCACCTCGTCGCGCGAGGCTGGGTCGTCCTCGGCCGGCAGGTCCATGCGGGGCGGTCTGAGCTGGATCTCGTTGCCGTCGACCCGGGCCCCGAGCGCGCCCTCGTCGTGGTCGAGGTGCGCTGGCGCCGCGGGCGCGACTTCGGGCTCCCGGAGGAGACGCTTGATCACCGCAAGCTCCGCAGGCTGCGGCTCGGCCTGGGGCGGCTCCTGGGCGCCGGCAGGCTCCCCGATGGGACCGCGCTGCCGGAGCTCCCGGTTCGACTGGACCTCGTCGTCGTGGAGCCGCCCGCCTGGCAAGGCGGTCCGCCGCGGCTCCGCCACCATCGTGCGGTCGGTTGACCGCGGCGTCGCCGGGACGGCCGGCCGCCGGGGCGCGGCAGCCTGATCGGGCGGCGGGTAGGTGGCCCTGTGGTAGACTCCGCCCCGGCCACCGGGACTCCGGCGGTCGCCGTCGCGCCGAAACCACGGCCGGCGAGATCACACGCGGTGCCAGACCACGCTTCGGGTCGGTGCCGGGCTGCCCGCGGGCCGCCCGGTCCCGGGGCAGGGCCCGCGGAGGAACAACCGAGCAGGAGGTCCATCCCCGTGCCCACCGTCTCCATGCGGCAGCTCCTCGAGGCCGGCGTTCACTTCGGCCACCAGACTCGCCGCTGGAATCCCAAGATGCGCCCGTTCATCTTCGCCGAGCGCAACGGAATCCACATCATCGACCTGGCCCAGACGGTCAAGCGTCTCGACCTCGCGCTCGACGCGATTCGCGAGACCACCGCCCGGGGGGAGCAGGTCCTCTTCGTCGGGACCAAGAAGCAGGCCCAGGAGCCGATCGTCCAGGAGGCGGAGCGGGCGGGCCAGCCGTACGTGACCAGCCGCTGGCTCGGCGGGATGCTGACCAACTTCGTGACCATCAAGAAGCGGCTCGGCCTCCTCGAGCAGCTCGAGGCGCGCCAGCTCAACGGCGACTTCGACCGGATGTCGAAGAAAGAGGCGGCGGTCCTCTCGGAGGAGCTTCGCAAGCTGAAGCTCTCGCTCGGCGGGATCCGGAAGATGCGGCGCCTGCCCGGCGCGGTCTTCATCATCGACCCGGCCAGGGAGCGGATCGCGGTCGCCGAATGCATCAAGCTGGAGATCCCGATCATCGGGACCGGCGACACGAACGTCGACCCCGACGAGCTCGACTACATCATCCCCGGCAACGACGACGCGATCCGGGCCATCCGGCTGCTGTGCTCCCTGATCGCGGACGCGGCGATCGAGGGCAACCGCGAGCGGGCCGCCCGGAGCGAGCGCGAGCCGGAGCCGGAGCCCGAGATGGCGGAGGCGTTCGCAGCGGACGAGCTGGCCTCCGCGGACGAGCTCGTGGCGCAGCTGGCGGCCGGGGGGGCCCTGACCTTCGAGCCGGACATCGACGAGGAGTCGCTGCTGCCGGGCGTGGGCCTCGCCGCCCAGGTCGAGGTCCCCGAGCTGGCAGACCAGGCCGTCCCGGCCGACTGACCCGCACAGATTTCAGCCGGGCCGACGGCGCGTTCGCCACCGGCCGCACCTGACAGGAGACGCACCCACCGATGGCCACCTTCTCTGCGAGCGACGTCAAGGAGCTTCGCGAGCGCACCGGCGCCGGCTTCATGGACTGCAAGCACGCCCTCGAGGAATCGGACGGCGACCTCGACAAGGCCGTGGTCCTCCTCCGCGCGCGCGGCCTGGCCGCGGCCGCGAAGCGGATCGGGCGGGATGTCCGCGAAGGCCTGGTCGCCAGCTACATCCACCCGGGAGGGCGCGTGGGCGTCCTCATCGAGGTCAACTGCGAGACGGACTTCGTCGCGCGGACGGAGCAGTTCCAGAAGCTCGTGCACGACCTGGCCGTCCAGGTCGCCGGGCTCGCCCCGACGTACGTGGACGTGGAGCGGATCCCCGCGCCCGACCTCGAGGCGAAGAAGGCCGCCCTGCTGGAGGACGAAGCCACCCAGAAGAAGCCGGAGCACATCCGGCCCCAGATCGTGGATGGCCAGCTCAAGAAGTGGTACGCGGAGGTATGCCTGATGGAGCAGCCCTTCCGCGACACGGACATGAGCGTCGGTGACCTCGTGACATCGGCGATCGCCACGATCGGGGAGAACATCCGCGTCCGCCGCTTCACCCGCTACGCGCTCGGCGAGGAGCTGTGAGCGAGGCCGGGGCCGGGGTCGCACCGACGGCCGGCGATCCGGCCGGGCTTCGCTACGGCCGGATCCTGCTCAAGATCTCCGGCGAGGCGCTGCTGGGCGAACGCCAGTACGGCGTGGATCCGGCCTTCTGCGCGTTCATCGCCGGCCAGATCGCGGCCGCCCGGGCGGCAGGTGTCCAGGTCGGCATCGTGGTCGGCGGCGGCAACATCTTCCGCGGCCTCGCCGCGGCGGCGCGCGGGATGGACCGCGCCACCGGCGACTACATCGGCATGCTTGCCACCGTCATGAACGGCCTGGCGCTCCAGGACGCCCTCGAACGGGTCGGAGTCCCCACGCGGGTCATGACGGCCATCGCGATGAACGAGGTCGCCGAGCCGTACATCCGGCGGCGCGCGATCCGCCACCTCGAGAAGGGCCGGGTCGCGATCTTTGTGGCCGGCACCGGCAACCCGTACTTCACGACCGACACGGCCGCCGCCCTGCGCGCGGTCGAGATCGGCGCATCCGTGCTCCTGAAGGCCACCAAGGTCGACGGCGTCTACGAAGCGGACCCGGTGACCCACCCCGGGGCGCGGCGCTACACGGAGCTCACGTTTGCGGACGTCCTGGCCGAGCGGCTCGCCGTCCTGGACACGACGGCCGTCTCGCTCTGCATGGAGAATGACCTTCCGATCATCGTCTTCGACCTGAACCGGCCCGACAACGTGCGCCGGGCCGCGATGGGAGAGCCGATCGGGACTCGCATCGCCGCCGGAGGTAGCCCAGCATGAGCAGCCAGGTCCTCGGGATCATCGAGCCGAAGATGACGCGGGCCGTGGAGGTCCTGGAGCGCGACCTGCAGGGGATTCGGACGGGCCGGGCTTCGACGGCGCTCGTCGAGCGGATCCACGTCGAGTACTACGGAACGTCCACGCCGCTCAACCAGCTTGCCGGGATCAGCGTGCCGGAGCCGCACCAGATCGTGATCCAGCCCTGGGATCGCAGCGTGCTGGGCGCCATCGAGAAGGCGATCCTCAAGAGCGACGTGGGGATCACGCCAACCGTCGATGGCACCGCGGTGCGGCTGAACATCCCCCAGCTCACCGAAGAGCGCCGCCACGACATCGTCAAGAGCGTCCACAAGCGCATGGAGGAGGCCCGGGTCGAGATCCGGAACCTGCGTCGCGAGGCCGCCGACGCGATCAAGAAGGAGGAGCGCGACGGCGATCTCGGCACGGACGAGGCGCACCGCGAGCTCGAGGTGCTCCAGAAGGTGACCGACCGCCAGATCGCCGAGGTCGACAAGGTTGGCGGGGCGAAGGAGCGCGAGGTCCTCGAGGTCTAGGTGAGCCACGCCCAGCCGGGCCGGGCCGCCGTCGCGCCGCCCGACGCGCCTCCGACACCCGGCGCCCCGGCGACCGACGCGCCGCCCGAGGTCAGCCCCGGCCCGGCGCACGTGGCGATCATCATGGACGGCAATCGTCGCTGGGCCCGGGCCCACGGCGTGCCGGAGCTCCAGGGCCACGGCGCGGGGGTCGACAAGATCCACTGGCTGGTGGAGCATGCCATCCGGCGCGGGATCTCGGTCCTGTCTCTCTACGCGTTCAGCCGCGAGAACTGGGCCCGTTCCGAGGCGGAGGTCGCGGGGCTCTTCTCGCTCCTCGACCAGGCGATTCGCGCGGAGACGCCCGAGCTCGTCCGGCAGGGAGTCCGCGTCCGGGTGGCCGGGCGCCTGGCCGAGGTTCCCGCCGACGTCCGGGACTCCATCACGGAGGCGCTCGCGGCGACCGAGGGCGGGTCGCGCCTGGTCCTCAACATCGCCTTCAACTACGCCGGCCGGACCGAGATCGTCGATGCGGTCCGGGCCATCGTCGCGGCCGGCACGCCGGCGGACGAGATCGACGAGGCGACGATCGCGGCCCGGCTCTACACCGCAGGGCTGCCCGATCCCGACCTCGTGATCCGCACCGGCGGCGAGCAGCGCCTCTCGAACTTCCTGATCTGGCAATCCGCCTACGCGGAGTTCCACTCCTGTCCGGCGCTGTGGCCCGACTTCGACGCCGACACCTTCGACGCGGCGCTCGAGGAGTACGCGGGGCGCGCTCGCCGGTTCGGGCGCTGACCCGGTCGACCGGTGCGCGAGCGGACCCTGGGCGCGCTCGTCATCGTCCCGCTCGTCGGGGTGGCGTTCGCGGCCAGCCCAATCGGCATCGTCGCCCTCGCGCTCGCGCTGGCGGTGCTCGGCGGGCGCGAGGCGGCCCGGCTCCAGGCGGCCGCCGGACGGCCGACCCTTCGCGGCGGCGTCGCCACCGGGGCCAGCCTCCTGGTCGCCACGGCGGCGCTGCCCCTGCTGGCCCGCGCCGATGATCCGGCGCACGCCGCGCTGCTGGGTCGCCTGACCGAGGTGTCGCCCGGTCTCGTCGTGGTCGGGCTGGCGGTGGTCGCGTTCCTGCGGCGCGATCCGGCCGAGGGCTTCGCGGCCTGGTCGGCGACCACGTTCGGGGCGCTGTACGTGGGCCTGCTGGCTGCCCTCGCGTGGCTCGCGTCGGCAGCCGCGCCCGCTGGGCTCAACGGCGCCGCGGCCACCCTGCTGGGCGCCGGCCGCGCCTGGCCCGTCCTGCTCGTGGCCGCCGTCTGGAGCTTCGACACCGGCGCGTATCTCGTCGGGCTGACGATCGGGCGGCACCCGTTCCTGCCCTGGATCTCCGCGCGAAAGACCGTGGAGGGCGTCGCCGGCGGGCTGGTGGCGGCGACGTGCGCGACCGCGGTCATGCTGTCGATCCTCGGGCGCAACCCCGTCGAGGGGCTCCTCCTGGGGCCGCTCCTGGGGGCCGCGGCGCAGGCGGGCGACCTCGCCGAGAGTCTCCTGAAGCGGGCGGCCGGGGCGAAGGACTCCGGGTCGCTGATCCCCGGGCACGGCGGGATCCTGGACCGAACCGATTCGTTCCTGTTCGCCGGTCCCCTCCTGGTCGCGTATGTCATCCTCGTCGCGGCCTGACCGCTCACGCGGCGTCGCGCTCCTGGGCTCCGGCGGGTCGATCGGACGCCAGGCGCTCGAGGTGCTGGCCGGGCTCGCCCCGGAGTGGCACGTGGTGGCGCTCGCCACCGGCTCGCGGGCGTCCCTCCTGGAGGCCCAGGCCCGCCAGTTCCGGCCACGCGCCGTGGCGCTCGGCGACGAGACGCCGCTGGACCTTCCCGCCGGCACGCTTCGGCTCCACGGCGACGACGCCCTCGTGGAGATGGTGACGCGCGACGACGTCGACCTCGTCGTGGTCGGGACGAGCGGCATCGTGAGCCTGCGGGCGGTGCTGGCGGCGCTCCGGGCGGGCAAGGTCGTGGCGACCGCCAACAAGGAGACGCTCGTCGCGGGCGGTCACCTCGTCATGGCGGAGGCCCGGGCGCTCGCCGCGGCGAACGCCGCCGTCGACCCGGGCGGCCCGCTGGCGCGCCCGCTCGGCTGGCTCCGGCCGATCGACTCGGAGCACTCGGCCATCTGGCAGTGCCTCGCCGGCGAAGAGATGGCGGGGGTTGCCGCGCTCGTGCTCACGGCGTCGGGCGGCCCGTTCCTCGACACGCCGGCCGAGGCGTTCGCCGGCATCACGCCGGCGATGGCGCTGCGCCACCCGACCTGGAGCATGGGGGCGAAGATCACGATCGACTCGGCGACGCTCGCCAACAAGGGCCTCGAAATCATCGAGGCGCACTGGCTCTACGACGTGGACTACGCGGCGATCGAGGTCGTCATCCATCCGCAGTCGGTGGTCCACTCGGCCGTCCGTTTCGTGGACGGCTCGCTCAAGGCCCAGCTCGGCACGCCGGACATGCGGCTCCCCATCCAGTACGCGATCACGTTCCCGTCCCGCCGGCCGTCGCTCGCCGGCGCGCCCGACCTGGTGGCGGCCGGGCGGCTGGAGTTCCGGTCGCCCGACGTCGCGCGGTTCCCGGCCCTCCGAATCGCCCGCGAGACCGGGCCGCTCGGGTCGCGCGCCAGCGCGGCGCTGATCGCCGCGGACGACGTGGCCGTGGCGCGGTTCCTGGACGGGACGCTCGACTTCCCCGGGATCGCGGGCCTGCTCGAGGACGCCGTCGCGCGCTTCGGGACGGGTCCCGGGCAGGAGCCGGGGTACGATGACCTGGTCGCGCTGGACCGCGAGGTCCGGGCGACGTTCGCCGCGCCGGGAACCAACACGACGCGGCCCGCGTAGGAGGATCCATGCCGGTCATCCAGGGGGCGATCACGATCCTCCTGTTCGTGGTCATCCTGTGCGGCCTCGTCCTCGTCCACGAGCTGGGCCACTTCGTCGTCGCGCGCCTCTTCGGCATGCGCGTGCACGAGTTCGGGATCGGATTCCCGCCGCGGGCGAAGGTCCTGAGCGATCGCGGCGAGACGATCTACACGCTCAACTGGCTCCCGATCGGCGGGTTCGTGCGGCTGGAGGGCGAGGACGGCGACTCCGACGACCCGCGCTCCTTCGCCGTCGCCGCGCTCCCCAAGAAGCTGCTCGTGCTGCTCGCCGGCGTCGTCATGAACCTGCTCGTCGCGTTCGTCATCTTCACCGCGATCGCCTGGCTCGCGACGCCCCAGGGCGGCCTCACCTTCGACGAGGTCGTGGCCGGATCTCCCGCGGCCCAGGCCGGGCTCCAGGCGGGCGAGGCGATCCTCGCCATCGACGGGTCGACCTTCGACCTGCTGCCGAGCCCGCAGGCGGGCCAGGACGCGATCGACGCGCTTCGCAATCGAGCGGGCCAGACGGTCACGCTCCTGGTGCGCGCCGTGGACGGCGCGGAGCGCGACGTGACGGTGACGCTCCGGCCGCCGGACGTCGCGGCGACCCAGGGCGCCCTGGGAATCCGGAGCGCGGGCCTGGTCTTCAGCGGCGCCTATGCGGGCCGTGACCCGGTGGCGGCGGTCGGCGCGGGGGCGGCCTGGACGGTCAGCGCGTTCCGCCTCATCGCCGACGGCCTCGCGTCGCTCGTCTCCTCCGTGGCGTCGAACCCGACCCAGGCACCCCCCGTGAGCGGGCCGGTCGGGATCGCGGTCCAGGTCGGCGACGTCTTCTGGCAGCTTGGGCCGATCTTCACGCTCTACCTGGCGGGCCTGCTGTCGGCGAACCTTGCCCTGGTCAACATCCTGCCGTTCCCGCCGCTCGATGGGGGCCGGATGCTGGTGATCCTGCTGCGGTCCCTGTTCGCGCGCGGCGGGGCGGTCCTGCGGCGGGCCGGGTTCCGCGGCCGGGGTCCCTCGGCGGAGACGGCGATCTCGATCGAGCGCCTCACCTACCTGGTCGGGTTCGTCTTCCTCTTCGGGTTCCTCATCTGGATCACGTACTTCGACGTCGCCCGCCAGGTGACCGGAGGAACGCCGTGACGGAAGCGGAGCGGTTGCGCCCGGTGCGCCGGCCCACGGTGACCGTCGACGTCGGCGGCGTGCCGGTCGGGAGCGCCCATCCGATCGTCGTCCAGTCGATGACGAACACGGACACCGCGGACGCCGACGCGACGGCCCTGCAGGTGGTCCGGCTGGCCGGGGCCGGCTCCCAGCTGGTCCGGGTGACCGTGAACACGGAGGCGGCGGCCGCGGCGGTCCCGGAGATGGTCCGCAAGGTCCGCGACCTTGGCTTCGACACGCCCATCGTGGGCGACTTCCACTACAACGGGCACCAGCTCCTGGCCGACTACCCGGAGATGGCGCGGACGCTCGCGAAGTACCGGATCAACCCCGGCAACGTGGGCGGCAAGCGCCACGACGACAACTTCCAGACGATCGTGCGGATCGCGATCGAGCACGACCGGCCGGTCCGGATCGGCGTCAACTGGGGCTCGCTGGACCCGGCCCTGCTCACCGCGATGATGGAGGCCAACGCGGCGCTCGCGACGCCCCGCGACAGCCGGGACGTCATGATCGAGGCCATGCTCGCGTCCGCCCTCCGCTCCGCGGAGCTGGCCGAAGAGACTGGGCTGGGGCACGACCGGATCATCCTGAGCGCGAAGGTGTCGGGCGTCCGCGACCTCGTCGACGTCTACCACCGGCTGGCCGCCCGCTGCGACTACCCGCTCCACCTCGGTCTCACGGAGGCCGGGATGGGCATGAAGGGGATCGTCGCCTCGACGGCGGGCCTCAGCGTCCTGCTCAGCGAGGGGATCGGGGACACCATCCGGGTGTCACTGACGCCGGAGCCGGGCGCCGGGCGGGAGCTCGAGGTCGAGGTCGCCCAGCAGATCCTCCAGTCGCTCGGGCTGCGCAGCTTCGTTCCCCAGGTGAGCGCCTGCCCGGGCTGCGGGCGGACCACGTCCGTCTTCTTCCAGGAGATGGCGCGCGACATCCAGGATCACCTCAGGGAGCGGATGCCGGCCTGGCGCACGCTCCACCCCGGGGTCGAGGATCTCCGCGTCGCGGTCATGGGGTGCGTCGTGAACGGGCCGGGGGAGAGCAAGCACGCGGATATCGGCATCAGCCTGCCCGGCACGTTCGAGGCGCCGGTGGCACCCGTGTTCGTCGACGGCAAGCTGCACGACACGTACCGCGGCGAGGACATCGTGGAGCGTTTCATCCAGCTGCTCGAGGAGTACGTGGCGCGCCGCTACCCGACTCCGGGGAGCGGCGCGGAAGCGGTCGCCGCCCGCGGCTGACGGGCCGGGGGACGCCGCGGGAGCGGCGTTCCAGCCTGCGCCGGCCCCGCGCTGCTGGGATAGGGCCCGGGTGGGGTATACTCCGCCCAACTTCGACCGCGCCGCTCCATGACGTGGGTGACCCCCACGTCTTTCTTTCGGTTGGCAGGGACGGGTCGCCCGGGGTCGACAACGAGTTGGGAGGTGGACGACATGAGCCGCGATTTCGTGGGCGCCCTCCTCCAGCTCAACGCAGAGAAGGGCGTCCCCCGGGAGCAGCTCATCCTGACGATCGCGGACGCGATCGAGTCCGCCTACCGCCGGATCCCCGGCAACGAGGACGTCCGGGTCCGGATCGACCCGGAGCGCGGCGAGATGCTGGTGACCCGCGAGCGCCGCGTGGTCGACGTCGTGGAGGATCCCCTCACGGAGCTGACCGTGGAGGACGCGCGCGCGATCAAGCCGGATGCCGAGGTGGGCGAGGAGATCGTCACCGAGCAGCTGGGGCAGGACGCGTTCGGGCGGATCGGGGCCCAGACCGCCAAGCAGGTCGTGCTGCAGCGCCTTCGCGAGGCGGAGCGCGACGTGGTCTACGACCAGTTCGCGAGCCGCGAGGGCGACCTGATCACGGGGACGGTGAACCGGGTCGAGCCGCGCGCCATCATCCTCGACCTCGGCAAGGCGGAGGCGATCCTGGCCACCACGGAGCAGTCGCCCGTGGAGCACTACCGGATCGGCCAGAACGTCAAGGCGTTCGTGCTGGAGGTGCGGCGCGCGCCGCGCGGCCCTCAGGTGCTGGTGAGCCGCACCCACAAGGGCTTCCTGCGCCGCCTGTTCGAGCTCGAGGTCCCGGAGATCCACGCCGGTACCGTGGAGATCAAGGCGATCGCCCGCGAGCCCGGCAGCCGCTCGAAGGTGGCCGTCGCGTCCCGGCAGGAGGGTCTCGACCCGGTCGGGGCCACGGTCGGCCAGCGCGGGGCGCGGGTCCAGGCGGTGGTCGCCGAGCTGGCCGGCGAGAAGATCGACGTGATCGAATGGAGCGACGACCCGGCGGTCTTCGTCGCGAAGGCCCTCAGCCCGGCCCAGGTCGTGGCGGTCCACATCGACGAGGAGCACCGGATCGCGAACGTCGTGGTGCCGGAGAAGATGCTCTCGCTCGCGATCGGGCGGGAAGGCCAGAACGCACGGCTGGCGGCCAAGATGACCGGCTGGCGGATCGACATCCGCAGCGACGTGCAGGCCCACGAGCCGGTCTCCGTTCCGCGGGTCGGGCCCGTCGAGGCCGGGGCACAGGCCATGCCGGCGGTGGACGAGGCCCGGGAGCCGGAAGCCGCGGACGTCCCTGCGGCGGAGGTGGCACCGTAGCGCGGCGCGCGGTCGGCGGCCTTCCCGCGCGACAGCATCCGACCCGCACCTGCGTCGCCTGCCGTACGCCCCGCCAGAAGCGCGAGCTCCTGCGGGTTGTCCGCACGCCGGGCGGCGCGGTCGTCGTGGACCCGACAGGGCGCGCCCCCGGCCGGGGCGCCTACGTCTGCGCCGACGCTGCCTGCCAGGCGGCGGCCCTCGAGAAGGGGGCGCTGCGACGCGCGCTCGCCGTTGCGATCCCGGCCGGCCTCTTCGACGTGCCGCCGTTCCTCGGAGCCGCGGCATCCCAACCCCGAACCCATGACGACCAAGAAGGAGGGGCCTGATGGCCAGGAGCAGGAGCGGGACCCGCGGCCGCCGCGGACCCCGCAAGCCGCAGCGGCGTGAGGGCGGCGGCTTCACGCCGGTCTCGGTCGCCGAGCCGCGCGACCGCAGTGCCGTCGTGCTGCCGACGACGATCACGGTCAAGGAGCTCGCCGAGCTCCTGGCGGTCAATCCCGCGGACGTGATCCGGGAGCTGATCAAGAGCGGGATCTTCGCCACGATCAACCAGCTGATCGACCGCGACACCGCGTCGCTGGTCGCGACCGAGCTCGGGTTCGAGACGGCCGAGGCGGAGGCGCCGGTCGCCGCGGCGGAGGAAAAGGGCGCTGAGGCACCCGCCCCCGCGACCAAGGTCACCCTGTTTGTTGACGAGGACCCCAGCCTTCTCGTGCCGCGCGCGCCGATCGTCACCGTCATGGGCCACGTGGACCACGGCAAGACGAGCCTGCTCGACGCGATCCGGAGCACCGCGGTCGCGGCCGGGGAGCGCGGCGGGATCACCCAGCACATCGGCGCGTCGGAGATCGTCAAGGACGACAAGAAGGTCGTCTTCCTCGACACGCCGGGTCATGAGGCGTTCACGGCCATGCGGGCACGCGGCGCCAAGGTCACGGACATCGCGATCATCGTGGTCGCGGCCGACGACGGTGTCATGCCCCAGACGCTCGAGGCGATCGCCCACGCCAGGGCGGCCAAGGTGCCGATCATCATCGCCCTCAACAAGATCGACAAGCCGGATGCGAACCCGGATCGGGTCAAGACTGAGCTGACCGAGGCGAACGTCGTGATCGAGGAGTACGGCGGGGACGTCCCGCTCGTGCTGGTCTCGGCGAAGACGGGCCAGGGCCTCGACGACCTGTTCGACATGGTGAACCTGGTCGCCGACCTCCAGGAGCTGAAGGCAAACCCGAAGCGCGAGGCAGTCGGGACGATCATCGAGGCCGAGCTGGACAAGGGGCGCGGCCCGGTGGCCACCGTCGTCGTCCAGACGGGCACCCTCAGGATCGGCAACATCGTCGTGGTCGGCAAGACCTACGGCAAGGTCAAGGCGCTCGAGAATGCGGCCGGGAAGCGGATCCAGAAGGCAGGCCCATCGTCCGCGGCGCTCGTGCTGGGGCTCGGCGAGGTTCCGGAGGCGGGCGACATCCTGCGCGTCGTCCCGGACGAGAAGACGGCCCGGTCGATCGTCGAGCAGGTGCGCAACGCCGCGGTCGCCCAGACGGGCACGAGCCAGAAGGCCACCCTGGAGGACCTCTTCAACCAGTTCCAGGAGGGGCAGTCCAAGGAGCTCCGGATCATCCTCAAGGCGGACGTCTCCGGCTCGCTGGGCGCGATCACCCATGCGCTCGGCCAGATCATCTCGGACGAGGTGCGCATCAGCGTCCTCCACGAGGGCACCGGCGACATCACCGACAACGACATCCTCCTCGCCTCGGCATCCAACGCGATCGTGGTCGGCTTCAACACGAAGCTGGATCCCCAGGCCCGCCGCACGGCGGAGGCGGAGAAGGTCGACGTTCGCCTCTACGACATCATCTACAAGCTGACCGACGACATCGAGGCCGCTCTCAAGGGCATGCTCGAGCCGGAGATCGTGGAGCAGGTGGAGGGACGCGCGGAGGTCCGCCAGATCTTCCGGGTGGGCAAGAGCACGGTCATCGCCGGATCCTTCGTCACCGACGGCCACATCCCGCGCACGGCGGGCGTCCGGGTCTATCGCAACGGCAAGCTGATCGCCACGGACAAGCTGGACTCGCTGCGGCGCTTCCGGGACGACGTCCGCGACGTCGCCCAGGGGTACGAGTGCGGCATCGGCCTGGCCGGCTTCCACGATCTTGCCGAGGGCGACATCATCGAGGCGTTCACCCAGCAGTCGGTGAGCCGCGCGAGCCTTCGGTAGCGGCCGGCGATGAGCCAGCGCACGGACCGGATCGACGAGCTCCTGCGCCAGGAGATCGGCGCGATCCTGGCACGCGAGGTGGCCGATCCGCGAGTCGGGTTCGCGACCGTGACGGACGTCGAGACGACGCGGGACCTCCAGCACGCAAAGGTCTGGGTCAGCGTGATCGGCGACGCCGCCGAGCGGCGTGCGACGCTCGAGGCCCTGGACGGCGCGATGGGCTACGTCCGGCGCGAGCTCGGCGTCCGCCTGCGCCTGCGACGGGTGCCGGCCCTTCACGTCGTGCTCGACTCCTCGATGGAGCGCGGGACCCGCGTGCTCCAGATTCTCGACGAGCTGGAGCAGGGCGACATCCCCGGTGCGGCCTCGCTCGCCGACGCGCCGGTGACCGAGTCGCTCCCCACGCCCGTCGCCCGCCTGCCGCGGGACGGCGACACGCCGCAGCCCGAGCCGGACGTCCCGGCCGCTCCCGGGCGGGCAGGCGGGACACGAACGTCCCCGGCGGCACGCCGGCGGCCGTCTTCGGGCCCGCGGCCGTCGTCGGCCGCGCGGC
>JARLHH010000270.1 GCA_031292335.1 Candidatus Limnocylindrales bacterium
GAGCCCGCGCCCGCCGCCACGCCCGGCCCAAGCCCCGAGCCCGCCGCCACGCCCGGCCCGACCGCCGCGCCAGCCTTCCCGGCAGATCTCGTCGCGGGCCCGCTTCCCGGGTCGCTCGTCACCCCGCGCGCCGTGTCGTCGGCGCGGCCGTGGTACGCGTCGCGCCCGGCCGGCCACGGCCGGATCCTGACGGTTGGGCTTCCCGCGCCGTGGATCGGCGGCGACCGGAGCACCGCGACCGTCGACGTCTACCTCCCGCCCGGCTACGACGCCGGCACGGGGCGCTACCCCGTGGTCTACGAGGCGCCCCAGAGCATTCGCACCTGGGAGACGGGCATCGGGTTCACCGGCATCCTGGACTCGCTGATCACGAGCGGAGCCATCCCGCCCATGATCTTCGTGTTCGCGCTGGCCTACGGGGGGCCGTATGCCGACAGCGAGTGCGCCAACGCCGTCGACGGTCACGAGTGGTTCGACCGGTTCGTGTCGAGCACCGTGGTCCGGTGGGTGGACCAGCACCTCCGCACGATCACCTCGTCGGCGGCGCGGGCCACCCTCGGGTTCTCGCAGGGTGGCTACTGCGCGGCCGAGCTCGTCGCGAACCACTCCGGCATCTTCGGGTCCGCCATGTCGTTCAGCGGGTACTTCGTTGCCGGCATCCACTCCGGGACGACCCCAGACGCGTGGCGCCCGTTCGCCGACAACCCGGCCGTGGAGAACCGGATCTCTCCGATGACGGTGGTCCCGCGGATCCCGTCGTCGCGACGGTCCGGCCTGTTCTTCGTCATGGCATCCGATGCGGCCCAGGGATTCTACGGACCGCAGATGAAGCAGTTCGCCGGAGTCCTCGACGGTGCGGGCGTCCCGATGGCGATCATCCCCACCGCGCTCGGACACTCGTGGGAGGCAGCTCGCACGCTTGTCCCGACGATGCTCGAGCTCGTCGCGGGCCGGATGGTCAGCATGGGCGTCTTCGCGCCCGCCCGCTGAGGGACGCGAACGGGCGCGGTGCTACCCTGAGGTGCCCGAGCTGGCCTTCCGCGTGCTCGAGGCCCGCCCAGGATCGGATTGCACCATGGCTCGCACCAAGTTCGTCACTCCCGAAGCGCTGATCGTCATCTCCACCGATGGCTACTTCGACGTGTTCCCGTTGGGCGCACGAGTCCCCAACGCCAGGCCCGCCTACCGGGGCACGGTCGACCTGCTCGATCGCGACGTCCGTGCGGGGGATCGGCTGACCGTCCGGCCCGATTCGATCGCCCTGCGGGTGGCCGTCGCCTCCTGGTCCTCGGAGCACGGCGCCGCCGCGGTCCGCGGGGAGATGGGGGCAGGCCGCAACGGCAAGCAGGTCGTCCCGGCGGCCTGAGCCGGACCGCGGTGGCTGACGACGCCGGCCTTCGCACCGCCGGCGGTGACGACCGCACGGGCGACGCTGACGACCGCACGGGCGACGCTGACGACCGCGCCCGGCTCGAGGCCGCGCTGGCGGGTCTCGGGGTCGCCTACGAACTGTTCGCCTGCGACCCGTCGCTCGCGGACACCGCGGCATTCTGTGCGGCCTACGGCTTCGATCCCGCCGACTCGGCCAACACGATCCTCGTAGCCGGCAAGGCCGAGCCCCGCCGGTACGCGGCGTGCGTGGTGCTGGCACCCGATCGGCTCGCCGTCAACCGGACCGTCCGGTCGCTCCTCGGCACCCGCAAGGCGTCCTTCGCCGCCCCCGACGAGGCCCGCGCCGTCACCGGCATGGAGATCGGCGGGGTCACGCCGTTCGGGCTCCCCCGCGGGCTGCCGATCTGGATCGATGCGGCGGTCATGGCACGCTCCCGGATCGTGCTCGGCGGCGGCAGCCGGCGCTGGAAGGTCATCGCGCCGCCGGAGATCCTGCTGGCGCTCCCGGGCGCGGACGTCGTCCAGGGCCTCGCCGACCGGCCGGACTAGACGACGACCCAGCCGCGCTTCGGCGGCAGGGCCGTGGCCCCGTTATGCCTCGCTGGCGTGGGCCCGCGCCGCCAGCCACGGGGCCGCCAGCCCGGCCCGGCGCTCCGGCGTGAGGAGATCCGCGGCGTGACCCGCCATCACCGCCCCTTCGACGACCTCGAGCGCCGCATCGCCGCCGGCCCGTTCGTCGGGCACCAGGTCATCGGATTCCTCCACGACGGCGCC
>JARLHH010000271.1 GCA_031292335.1 Candidatus Limnocylindrales bacterium
ACGCCACCGAGCTGCGCTCGATCACCGGCGGACGGGGTACCTTCTCGTCGACCCTGGATCACTACGAGGACGTGCCGCCCCAGATCGCCGACAAGGTCATCGAGGCGCACCGCAAGGAACAGGAGTCCAGCGCGCACTGAGGCGCGGCCCGCGGCCTGGGCCGCGGCGCGCGGGGGTCACCCCCCGGGCGACGCGCTCCGGTCTGCCTCGGCGAGCGCGTCCTCCAGCGTCAGCTGGCCCTCGTAGAGGGCGCGGCCCACGATCGCCCCGGCGCACCCGAGCCCCCGCAGGGCGCGGATGTCGGCCGCGCTCGCCACGCCGGCCGACGCGATCAGCTCGCCCCGGCCGCGTCGCACGAGCTCGCCCAGCATCGCGAGGTCCGGCCCGCCGAGCGTCCCGTCGCGCTCGATCGCGGTCACCTCGAACACGCGGACGCCCGCGTCGGCGAGACGCTCGAGGGCGTCCGTGACCGGCACTCCCGCGGCGTCCGGGACCCAGCCCCCGCCGACCGCCAGGCCGCCCCGGACGTCAAGCGCCACGGCGATCCGCCCGGCACCCAGGCGCCCGACCAGACGTTCCACCAGGGCCGGATCGTCAAGGGCGGCCGTCCCGAGGACGACCCGGGCGGCGCCCGCCCGTAGCGTCGCCGTCACGTCCTGCTCGTCGCGAAGGCCACCGGCCACCTCGACGCGTGCCCGCTCCCCCACTCGCTCGACGATCGTGGCGACGACGTCCGCCTGCCGGGAACGGGGATCACGCGCGCCGTCGAGGTCGACGACGTGGAGCCACCGGGCGCCGCGGGCGACGAACGACTCCGCGACATCGGCCGCCGAACCCGGGTACGCGGTCACGGACCGGCGGTCGCCCCGCATGAGCCGGACGACGCGCCCGCCCTGCAGGTCGATCGCCGGCAGGATCTCGAACCGGCTCGCCGGCTGCCGCTTGTCGGTCATGCGGTAGTGTGATAGCGTAGTAGCACGTTACTACGCTATCACGAGGACACGAGCCATGCAGTCCCCCGCCGACGACTGGCGTTCCCCGGACGTGGATGCGCTGCTCGACGGGCTGCTCCGCCTGGAGAGCCGCGACGAGGCAGCGGTCTTCCTGCGCGACCTCTGCACGCTGAACGAGCTCCGCGACCTCGCCCAGCGCTGGGCGGTCGTGCGACTCCTCGACGCGGGCCTCCACTACAGCGAGATCAGCCGGCAGACGGGCGCCAGCACGGCGACGATCACCCGGATCGCCTCCTGGCTCAACCACGGGGAGGGCGGCTACCGGCTGCTCCTGGAGCGGTCCCGCGCCGAGCCGGAGCCGGCACGCTCGGAATCGCCGACCCCGACCGGGCTGGCCGGGGCCGCGACGCCGCGGCGATCCGGCAGCCCGCGATGACCGGCGCCCCGGGCTCGCCGGCCGGCAGGCCCCCGGCGGATGCGGATGCGTCTCCGCGCCGGATGACGCTGGCCGTCCCCAACAAGGGACGCCTCGTCGAGCCGACGCTCGCGCTGCTCCACGATGCCGGGCTCGTTTTCGAGGAGCGCGACCGCAGCCTGGTCAGCCGCGTGGAGAACGTGGCCCTGGACATCCTGTTCGTTCGCACCAACGACGTGATCGAGTTCGTCGGGGACGGCGTGGCGGACCTGGGGATCACGGGAGGCGACCTGCTCGCCGAGGCCGGGACGGGCCTCCCGGTCGTTCGTTCGCTCGGCTACGGCCGTTGCCGGCTCGCGGCGGCCGTCCCCGTGGATGCCCCCCAGCGGGAGATCGCGGACCTGGCCGGCCTCCGCGTGGCGACGGCCCATGCCGGGGCGACCGCGCGCTGGTTCGAGGCCCGAGGAATCCCGGTCACCGTGATCCCGCTCTCCGGCGCGGTCGAGGTTGCCCCGCGGCTGGGGCTCGCCGACGCGATCGTCGACCTCGTGTCCACCGGCGTGACGCTCGGGACGAACGGGCTGCGCCCGATCGGCGACCTGCTCGAATCCGAGGCCGTGCTGGTTGGCAACCCGGCCAGCCTGGCGGAGCGGGTGGAGGCGATCGCGCGCCTCGACACGATGCTCGGCGCGGTCCTGGCGGGCCGCCGCCGGAAGTACGTGATGATGAACGCGCCGTCCGACCGCCTTTCGGCCCTCGAGGCACTCCTGCCCGGGCTCGAGAGCCCATCGGTGATCCCGCTGGCGCACCCAGGCATGATCGCGATCCACGCCGTGGTCGGGTCCGACGACGTGTGGGCGCTCCTGCCGCGGCTGAAGGCGGCCGGGGCGTCGGGAATCCTGGTCCTTCCCATCGAGAAGCTGATCGCATGAGCCCGTCAGTTGTCTCCGGGGCGCCGACGCCGCCCGGCTACGCCTGGGAAGCGACCGACGAGCAGGTCGCCGAGCGCTACGGCCTCGCCGTCGCGGAGATCGTGCGCTTCGACCTGAACACGTCCCCGGCCCCGCCGGAGCACGCCCTCCGCCTGCTGCGCCGGGGCGCGTTCGGGCGGCCGATCTCGGAGTATCCGCCCTCCGACTACCGCGACCTCGTTGCCGCTGCGGCAGCCACCTACGGCGTCGGGACGGACGAGATCCTGGTGGGCGCGGGGGCCGACGAGGTCCTCGACCTCGTCGCCAAGGCCTTCCTGCCGCCCGGCGCGACCGCCGTCATCCCGACGCCGACCTACGCCATGTACCGCGTGCTGACCGAGCAGCGCCCGGCGCGCCCGGTCCGGGTGCCGCGTCTCCCGGCCGAGCATGGCTACGCGATCGACCTGCCCTCGGTCCGCGCCGCCGCGCGGGGCGCGGCCGTGGTGTGGCTCTGCAGCCCGAACAACCCGACCGGGCTGCCCGAGCCCGCCGGCGCGATCGCCGCCCTCCTGGAGGGCCTCCTGGCCGACGCGCGACACGACGACAACGCGGCACCGATCGTCGTGCTCGACGAGGCGTACGCGGAGTTCGTCGGCGCGACGCTCCTGGGGCTGCGGGCCGTCTACCCGCGCCTGGTGGTCGTCCGCACGGCCTCGAAGGCCTACGCGCTGGCCGGGCTGCGGGTCGGGTTCGCCATCGCCTCCCGCGACGTCCTGGCCCGCATGGAGCCGTACCGGCCTCCCGGCTCCGTCTCCATCCCGTCGGTCGCCGTGGTGGCCGCCGCGCTCCGCGACCCCGCCTCGCTCCAGGCGAACGTGGCGCGCGTCTCGGCGGAGCGGGCGCGCCTCGCCGCCGGGCTGGCTGCGCTCGGGACGCCGGCGAGCCCGTCCGTCACGAATTTCCTGCTCGTGGGGCTCGGCGACCGCGGGCGGGCCGCCGCCGTCACGGACCGGCTGCTCGGGCGCGGGCTCGTCCCCCGCACGTTCGGCGGCGCACATCCCCTGGCAGATCACCTTCGCTTCACGGTCCGCTCGCCGGCCGAGGACGATCGCCTCCTGGCGGCGCTCGCCCAGATCCTGCCGGCGCTTCCCCAGCCAACGCGATCGGCGACCCGGGAGACACCACGATGACCACTCCGCTCGGCTCATTCGACGTCACCGCCCGCGCAGGCCGCCGGGTCACGGTTGCGCGGCAGACCCGCGAGACGGATGTCGCGGTGACGCTCGACCTCGACGGGACGGGGGCGGCCGAGGTGCGCACCGGGGTCGGGTTCCTGGACCACCTGCTTGCCTCGTTTGCCCACCACGGGTTGTTCGACCTGGTGGTGCGTGGCACGGGCGACCTCGACGTCGACGAGCACCACACGACCGAGGATGTCGCGCTCGTGCTCGGCACGGCGCTCGGGGCAGCGCTGGGCGACCGGGCCGGCATCGTGCGCTTCGGGGAGGCGTCGATCCCCATGGACGAGGCGCTCGCGATCGCGGTCGTGGACGTCGGCGGCCGCCCGTACGCGGTGGTGGACCTGCCGTTCCGCGGCGAGCGGATCGGAACGCTCCCGACGCAGCTCGTCGAGCACGCGCTGGAGGCGTTCGCACGCGCGTCGGGGACCACGCTGCACCTGCGGGGAAGCGGCCGGAACGACCATCACCTCGCCGAGGCCGCGTTCAAGGCGCTCGCCCGCGCGCTCCGCGCGGCCGTCGCCGAGGATCCGCGCCGCCTGGGTGGCGTCGCGTCCACCAAGGGGAGCCTCGGTTGACGCGAGTGGCGGTCGTCGACTACGGGGCGGGCAACCTGGTCAGCATCGCCCAGGCACTCACCGCCGCCGGCGCGCAGGTCGTCCTGGCGCGGCGCCCCGAGGGGTTCGCCGGGGTCGATGCCGTCGTCGTGCCGGGCGTGGGCGCCGCGGGCCCGGCCATGGCACGCCTTCGACGGCACCGTCTGGACGTGCCGCTTCTCGCCTGGACCGCCGCCGGACGGCCGCTCCTCGGGATCTGCCTCGGCCTGCAGCTGCTGTTCGAGGGGAGCGACGAGGACGGCGCCGCCACGCTCGGCGTGCTGCCCGGGCGGACGGTGCGCCTTGCCGACGCGCCGCGGCTGCCCCACATCGGCTGGAACCAGGTGGAGCGCCGGCGCGCCCATCCGCTGTTCGCGGGGATCGGCCAGGGTGCCGACTTCTACTTCGTCCACTCCTTCGCCGCGGCGCCGCCGCCGGAGGCCGACGGCCTGGTCCTCGCCGAGACGGCCCACGGCGGCAGGTTCGTCTCCGCCGTCGCGCGCGGCGCGCTTGCCGGAGTCCAGTTCCACCCCGAGCGCAGCGGTCGCGACGGCCTGCGCCTGCTGGCCAACTTCGTCGCGCTCGCCGGGGCCGCGGGAGCCGGTCACACCGGCGCCGGCGATCAGGCTGAGCCCGGCCCGCCCATGGCTGCCGGCTGATGCTCCGCGTGCGCATCATCCCCTGCCTCGACGTCGCGCGGGGCCGGGTCGTCAAGGGCACCCGGTTCGTGGACCTCACCGACGAGGGTGACCCCCCGGAGCTCGCGGAGCGCTATGCGGCGGAAGGCGCCGACGAGATCGTCTTCCTCGACATCGACGCCGCCCCCGATGGGCGGGCGACGCTCCTCGACGTCGTGCAGCGCACGGCCAGGCGGGTCTTCGTGCCGCTGACCGTGGGGGGCGGCGTTCGGAGCGTGGCCGAGATGCGGGACGTGCTCCGCGCCGGCGCGGACAAGGTGTCGTTCAACACCGCCGCGGTGCGCGAGCCGGATCTCATCCGGCGCTGCGCACGGCGCTTCGGCAGCCAGGCCGTGGTCGTCGCGATCGACGCGCGCCGGCGCGCCGGGCCGGCCGACCCCGGCGCCGGCTGGGAGGTGGTCGTGAAAGGCGGCCGGGAGCCGACCGGGCTCGACGCGATTGCCTGGGCAGCCCGCGCCGTCGGTGCCGGGGCGGGCGAGCTCCTCGTGACGTCCATCGACCGCGACGGGACCGGTGAGGGGTTCGACACGCTCCTGCTCCGCGCGATCAGCGACCGCGTGCCCGTGCCGGTGATCGCCTCCGGCGGGGCGGCCGGGCCGGGCGACTTCGTCGCGGCCGTCCGCGATGGCGGCGCATCGGCGGTGCTGGCGGCCTCCATCTTCCACCGGCGCCGCCACGCGATCGGCGACGTCAAGGCGGCGATGGCCGCGGCCGGCATCCCGGTCCGCGCCGCCGCGGGCTCGGTCGGATGAGCGACCTGGAGCGGCCGTCCCCCGCGGCGCCTGGCGCCGGCGGACGGCCCGCGGAGGCCGCACACGTTCGCTGGGGCTCCGACGGCCTCGTGCCCGTGGTCGTGCAGGACATCGCCGACGGCCGGGTCCTCATGCTCGCCTACGCGAACGCCGAGGCGCTCGCCGCGACCCTCGCGACCGGCGAGATCCACTTCTACTCGCGCTCCCGGCATCGCCTCTGGCGCAAGGGTGAGACCAGCGGCAACGTCCTCCGCCTTGTCGACCTCAGCCTCGACTGTGACGGCGACACGCTCCTGGCCAGGGCGGAGCCGGCCGGGCCGGCCTGCCACCACGGCACGCGGAGCTGCTTCGACGAGGCGGACGCATCCCCGGTCTCGACCGTCGCGGCCGTCCCGATCGAAGCCGCCGCGCCCGGCCCCGCGCCGGTCCCGCAGGGATTCGAGTGGCTCGAGCGGCTCTGGGCGACCATCGCCGAGCGGGTCGCCAGCCGGCCGCCCGGCTCCTACACGGCGCGTCTCGTCTCCGCCGGCGTCGATGGCCCCGGCCGCAAGGTCGTCGAGGAAGCCACCGAGGTGCTCATGGCCGCCAAGGACGACGCGGTCGCCGAGGCGGCCGGGCTCGACCGGACGGCGCTCCGCGACGCGCTCGCGAGCGAAGCCGCCGACCTGCTCTACCACGCGCTCGTGCTGCTGGCCGAGCGGGGCCTCCCCCCGTCGGCCGTGATCGAACGGCTCCGCGGGCGGCACGCCGGCTGAACCGCTCGCGCCCGGCGTCGCCTCCAGCGGCGCCCCGTCGTGACGCTACGGCAGCTCGTGGTGCGCGCGGCAGCGGGCCTCGTACGTTTCGCGGCGGGGCGTCGGCATCTCCGAGGCCAGGCCGCCGACCACCACGACCGGCTCGTCGGCGCCGGCGGGCCGGCCATCGATCAGGCGCTGCGTGCGGGTCGCCTCGTCGCCGCAGACCGTGCAGATCGCGGTCAGCGAGGTGATCCCGTCCGCGATCGACATCAGCTGGGGCATCGGCCCGAACGGGCGGCCGCGGAAGTCCGTGTTGAGGCCGGACAGGATGACGGTGCGCCCGGCGTCGGCCAGGCGCTCGACGACGGCGATCAGGCTGACCGGGAAGAACTGGGCCTCCTCGATGGCGATCATGTCCGCCCAGGCATCCTTGGCGAGCGTCTCGATCTCGGCGGGATCCCGGACGGACGTCGAGCCGTAGGCCGCGCCGGAACGGCTGCGGACGACCTCCGCCTCCGTGCGGTCGTCGATCGTGGGGCGGACCAGCAGGATGCGCCGCCGGGCGATCTCGGCGCGCCGGAGGAGCCGCAGCAGCTCATCGGTCTTCCCGCTGAACATGCAGCCGGCGATGACCTGGATATGGCCCCGGGCCACCTCGCTCACCCCTTCCCCGGTCCGCGCACGAGGACGCGCTGGTCTCGCTTGCCGCGGCGGATGAGCAGGAAGCGGCCGGCGAGCAGGTCGGCCGTCGTGAAACGCTGCTCCAGGTCCTGGGCGGGCCGCCCGTTCACGTGGACGCCGCCCTGCTCAACCAGGCGCCGCGCCTCGCCCCGGGAGCTGGCCGTGCCGGCCAGCACCAGCACGTCCACCAGGTCCAGGCCGGGATGCTCGTCCGCGCCCGGCTCGCTCTCGGGCCAGGCCGCGGCGGGAATCTCCGCGGCGAGGTCGGTGAGGGTCTGCGCGTCGGCCGCCGCCGGGTCGCCGCCGAACAGGAGCTCGCTCACGCGGACGACGCGCTCGGCAGCGCCACGACCGTGCGTGCGTTCGGTAAGGTCCCGCGCCAGGGCTCGCTGGGCCGCGTGCTGCTCGGGATGGGCCGCCTGCTCGGCCTCGAGCTCCTCGATCCGGGCGCGATCGAACAGGGTGAACCAGCGCAGGTAGGTGCCGATGTCGCGGTCCTCGGCGTCGAGCCAGTACTGGTAGAAGCGGTACGGGGAGGTCAGCGCCGGGTCCAGCCAGATCGACTCGCCCGACTCGCTCTTGCCGAACTTCGCGCCGGACGGGTTGAGCAGCAGCGGGTACGCCAGCCCGTGGGCCGGCTCGGACGCCGCGTCCGCGTCCGGGCGCCGGGGGCCTGCGGTGCGGCGAATGAGCTCCAGGCCCGCGGTGATGTTGCCCCACTGGTCGGCCCCGCCGCACTGGAGCTCCACGCCGTAGGAACGGTGGAGGTGCTGGAAGTCGGCCGCCTGGAGCAGCATGTAGCTGAACTCGGTGAACGAGAGCCCCCGGTCCATCCGCACGGTGACCGAGTCCTTGGCGAGCATGTAGGGCACCGTGAAGTGCTTGCCGACGTCGCGCAGGAAGTCGAGCAGGCGGAGCTCGCCCAGCCAGTCCAGGTTGTTCACGAGGAGCGCCTGGGTCGGGCCGGGGGCGAAGTCCAGGTAGTGGGCGAGCTGGTCCCGGATCGCGTGGACGTTGGCCTGGATCGCGGGGCGATCCAGCAGGGGTCGCTCGGCCGAGCGGCCGGACGGGTCGCCGATCAGGCCGGTCCCCCCGCCCACCACGGCCACCGGCTGCGCGCCGAACCGCTGCAGCCGCACCAGCCCGAAGATCGGGATCAGGTGCCCGACGTGGAGCGAACGAAACGTGGGGTCGAAGCCGTTGTACGCGCGCAGCGGTGCGCCGGTTGCCAGGCGTGCCTCCAGCCCCTCCGTGGTGGCGTGGACCAGGCCGCGCCAGCGCAGGTCGGGCAGCAGGCCGGCGAGGCGGCTCCCGCTCACGGGGTGGCCGCCGGCCGTGCGGACGCGTCGAAGCGGGCCCGGGACCGGGATCGGGAATGCATGGCTCCTATGCTATCGTGACCGACGCCATGCAGACCAGCCTTGCCCGCCGGCAGCGCCGCCGCCGGAACGGCTCGGGGCAACGCTCGTCCGGTGATCCGAACGTCGCACGGGTCGCCATCGCCCTCCCCGTGTTCCTGTTCGCCTCGCTTCTCATCGCGGGCGTCGTCGGGTTCGTGGGAGCGGTGACCGCGTTCACGTACTACAGCCAGGGCCTTCCCGACCCGAAGGAGGTCTTCAACAACCTCGACTTCGCCCAGGAGACCAAGGTCCTCGACCGGACCGGCAAGGTCCAGCTCGCCTCCTTTGC
>JARLHH010000046.1 GCA_031292335.1 Candidatus Limnocylindrales bacterium
CGCTGCGGGCTCTGGCGGACGCGCTCGCCGGCGGGTCGCTCGCGCTCGATGCCGGCGCCGACCGCACATCGGCACTTGCCGCCCTGCGGGGGATTCCGGGAATCGGGCCCTGGACGGCCGGCTACGTCGCGCTGCGCGCGCTGGGCGACCCCGACGTGCTGCTCGCCGACGACCTCGGCGTGCGCCGCGCGGCACACGCGCTCGGGCTGCCCGACGACCCCGCAACGCTCCGTGCGCGAGCCGAGGCCTGGCGCCCGTGGCGCTCGTACGCGACCCACCACCTGTGGGCCTCGCTCGGATCGAGCGGGGCCCACGCCGGCGATCCGGCCCGGATCGACCGCCCGCCGACCGCACTGGAGGAACCTGTCCCGTGACCGTCCACGCGTTCCATGCGACTCCACTCGGCAGGCTGCTGCTGGTCGGCGAGCTCGACGCCAAGGGCGACCTTGCCCTCACGGGGATCTACCTGGAGCAGCATCGCCGGGGACCCGCGCTGGACCCCGCCTGGGTCGAGGACGCACGCGCGTTCGGCGAGGTCACCAGGCAGCTCGACGAGTACTTCGCGGGGTCGCGGCACTCCTTCGACCTGCCGCTGGCCGCTGCGGGGACGCCGTTCCAATGTCGCGTCTGGGACGCCCTCGCGCACATCCCGTGGGGTGCGACCGTGACCTACGCCGAGCTCGCCGTGCGTGCCGGCCGTCCCGGCGCCGCCCGGGCTGTCGGTGCCGCCGTCGGGCGCAACCCGATCTCGATCGTCGTGCCCTGCCACCGGGTGATCGGAGCGGACGGGGCGCTCACCGGCTACGCCGGTGGGGTGGACCGCAAGGCGTTCCTGCTCGCGCTCGAAGGCGCAGCGCCGACCGGTCCTGCCGCCCGGTGAGCGCGGTCGCGGCTCCGCGCCGGTCCGAGCGCGCCTGGCTGCCGGCATACCTTGGGACAGCGCTGATCTGGGGCTGCTCGTTCCTGTTCATCAAGCTCGGGCTCCAGGCGCTCTCGCCGTTGCAGGTCGCCTTCGGGCGGCAGGCGCTCGGCGCGGTGACGCTGCTGACACTCGCCGCCGTCGTCAGGGTCCCGCTTCCGCGCGACCGCGTGACGTGGGCGCACCTGTTCGTGGTCGGCATTCTCTTCAACAGCCTGCCGTCCACGCTCTTCGCGTTCGGCGAGACGCACGTCTCTTCCGTCGTCGCCGGCATCATCAATGCCGTCACGCCACTGGCCACGATCGTGGCGGCGTTCGCCGCCTTCCCGTCCGAGCGACCGACGGCTGGCAGGGTCGCCGGCGTCCTGGTCGGCTTCGCCGGGATCCTCGTGGTCGTGGCGATATGGAACGGTGCCGGGAGCAGCGAGGCGCTCGGCGCGCTCGCCTGCCTGGGCGCGGTCGCCTGCTACGGCGTCGGGTTCCCGTACATCCGGCGCTACCTCGCTCCGCGCGGCGAGCGACCGCTGGCGCTGGCGGCCGGGCAGATCGCCTGGGCGGCGGTCCAGCTGCTCCCATTCGCGGCGCTCGACCGGCACCCGATCGGCCCGCTGACGCCGCAGGTCGTCGGGGCGATGGTGGCGCTGGGGATGCTGGGGACCGGGATCGCCTACGTGTGGAACTTCCAGGTCATCGAGCGGGCGGGTGCTACCACCGCGAGCACCGTGACCTACCTCACCCCACTCGTGGCAATCATCGTGGGTGCCCTGCTGCTGGGGGAGGCGGTGACGCCGAACGAGCCGCTCGGCGGGCTCGTGGTCCTGCTGGGCGTGGCGCTTGCCCAGGGCCGCCTGGCGCTTCCCGGGCGGAAGCGGTCAGGCTAGAGGTTGCCGAAGACGAGCTGGGGCCCCGGCTCGGTCACGGCGCCGCCGGCGGGCTCGAGCGTGACCATCGCCGCCGACATGCCACGCAGGTCCATGCCGAACTGGGCGAGGCAGGGGCCGCTCGCGGCGCAGGTGAAGGTCGGCCCGGCGTGGACGCCGGTTGCGTCCGCCGCCCAGAGCTCGTAGACAGAGCCGGACGGGGTCGCGGGCAGGCCCGTCGCCATCAGCCAGGCGTCCTTCTGGCCCGGTCGATAGACGACGTAGGCGACCGCCGAGGGGGCGAGCGACTCGGGTTGGAGCGCTGCGGTCTCGTGGTCCGGCGCGAGCACGACGGTCATCGCCGCGCTGCTCTCGGCGAGCCGAGCGACTGCGGCGTCGCGCTCGGCCGCGGCCGTGGAGAGCTGCCCGTCGAGCGCGCGGTTCTGGACGATCAGCGAGCCGCTCGCCAGCGCGAGCACGACCGAGGCGGCGATCGCGATGATCCCCGCGGCTCGCCACCGGCGAGCGGATGCACGCAGGCGTGCCGCACCGGCCGCGGTCGCGAGATCGACGGGCGCATCCGGCCGGCCGGTGACTGACGGGCCGGCGACCAGGCGGGGTCGGGGCGCGGCCGGCTGGTCCGCCGCGGCGATCGCGGCGAGGACGCTTCCGCGCAGCGTTTCCGGCGGGCGTCGGGCCGGAGCCGCCAGCGCCACGAGGCCGGCAACGTCGGCGAGCGCGATCGAGTCGCGTCGACACGTCGCGCATGTCGCAAGGTGGCCGGCCAGCGTCGCGGTCTCGGTGGGCTCGAGGTCGTCGAGCGCCGCGCCCGCGGCTAGCTCGCGGAAGACCCGGTGGTCCATTCGGCCGATCCGGGGTCGATCTCGGAGATCGATTGCCCGAGGATGTCGCGGAGCTTCAGGAGGGCAGTCCGGATTCGCGTCTTGGCGGTGCCCAGCGGGATTCCCAGCGTCTCGGAAACCTCGACGTGGGTCAGGCCCCGGAAGAACGCCAGCTCGAGCGCGGTCCGCTGGTCGTCCGGCAGGTGGGTGATCGCCTCTCGCACGGCGTCTCGTCGCAGACGCAGCCAGGCCTCCTGGTCGACGTCGTCGTCCGCTTCCCGGAACTCGAGATCCACGTCCGCGGTGTGCCGGCGGACGTTGGCCTCCTTGCGCACCAGGTCGATCGCCTTGTGCCGGGCCAGCGAGAACAGCCAGGAGCTCAGCGCTCCGCGTGTCGGGTCGAAGCGGCCGGCTTCCTTCCAGACCGCGACGAAGACCTCCTGGACGACTTCCTGGGCGAACCGGTCGGCGCCGGTGACCTGGTAGGCGAGGGAGTACAGGGGGCCCGAGTACTGCTCGTAGAGCGCCTCGATGGCCCGCTCGTCCTTCGCGCGGATTCGCAGGAGGAGCGCGGCCTCCTGGGCCCTGCGCTCGTCGAGGGGTGCGGTCACGGTCTCGTCAGGCAAGCGCGACTCCGGCGACGCGGCGGTCACGCCTCCCTGCCCGCCGGGCAGGGCCCCCGGCGCGACGGTGGCGCGAGCGCGGGGAGTATACCAGCGGGACCCGGTGGCAACGGCCGGGCCGAAGGCACGCAGGTCGAATGGCTGGGCAGATGGGCCGATCACGACTCACTGTTCGCGGCACCCGCTCGAATGGATGTGGGACGGCCTCGTCATCGGGCCTCGCGCCCGGCCGGCTGCCCGGACAGCAGGTCGGCGCGATCCCGGAACCGGTCCAACAGGCGATAGAAGCTGCGCTTGGCCAGGCGATCGCGCTCGGCGGCGGCAAGCGTGTCGGGGCCGTGACGCTCGTGGCGCACCAGCGGGAGGTCCAGCCGGAGCGCGCGGCGCGGCGGTTGCGCGGGATCCCGTCCGGCACGCAGGACCAGGCTCCACCACGCGTCGAGGTGGACGTCGACGGCGAACTTCTCGTCGAGCGGGCCCAGCGCCGCGAGGTCCTCCCTGCGGAACGCCAGCCAGCCCGTCGCGATGGCGTCGACATCCGGGCCGTCCGCCGGGACCACGTGGCGCAGGTCGGCCGCGGCGAGGCCGAACCCGCCCGTCACCGCCAGGCCCGGATCGTCCAGCGCCGCCGCGACCTGCCCGAAGGCGTCGCCGGTGATCTCGACGGTCGTGTCGGCCAGGATGACGACCGCGCCGCGGGCGCGGCGGAGCCCAAGGTTGAGCGCCGAGGCGCGCCCCAGCCGCGCGCTCGTCCAGAGCACCTCCGGCTCGCTCCCGGCCACGGGCTCCAGGTCCCCGGAGCCTGCGACGAGGCGGGCTGCCTGCTCCGGCGCGGGCTCGTTCGCGACGACCACGACCTGCGTCCCGACGGGCGCGAAGGCCCGCAGCCCGTCCAGCAGGCGGGTCGTGTCGTCCGGCTGGTCCTCGGCGATGAGCAGGACGGTGAAGCGGGCGCTGGCCGGCACGTCCAGGACCGTCGGCACGGCACCTGCGCTGCCGTACCGGACGACTCCTGCCTCCTCGATCGTGGGCGGAGCGGCGGGCTCGAGATGGAACGCGGTTCCGCGATCCACGACCCGCCAGCCGCTCGACTCGATCCGGGCGCGAAGAAAGTCGGCGCGGGCGTAGTCTCCGGCGGTGCGCGCCGCCGCGCGCTCGCGTGCCAGCGCCTCGAGGTCGTCGGGTGGAGTCGGAAAGGCCGGGGTCACACCCCGAGTGTAGCCGGGACCACGGGCAGCACGACGCTCACCCGTGCGCCGCGCGGCGCAAGGTTCTCGACGGTGGCCTCGCCGCCGTGCCGTCGGGCAAGCTCGCGCACGATCGCGAGACCGAGGCCGGAGCCGGGGCCGGCGCGCGACGGGTCGCCCCGGTACGAGCGGTCGAAGGCGTGCTCGAGCCCGCCGGGCGGGAAGCCGGGCCCGTCATCGGAGACGGATAGCAGGACCGCCGCGTCTCCCCGGACGGTGCGTGCGGCCCTGGCGGCCAGGTGGATCCGCGGCGCCGGTTCTCCGGCGACGACCGGCCCGACCGCGGCAAGGGCGTTCTCCACGAGGTTGGAGAGGATCCGTTCGATGGCCAGCCGGTCGGCGGCGAACCCGAGCGCCTCCCGGGGTGCCTCGGTCACGAGCTCGACGCCCGCGGTCTTCGCACGGGTCACGAACCGGGCGTTGGCCTCGGCGAGAACGGCGGCGGCGTCCAGCTGCTCGGGACGGAGGCCGGCCGAGTCGTCGGCCAGCCCGTCGAGCGCCCCGAGCGCACCCACCAGGCGCTCGAGCCGGGCCGTCTCGTCCGCGATCGCGCGGGCCGCCCGCGGCGCCGCGTCACCGCTCGCGGTGCCGTCCACCAGGGCCTCGGCGAACCCGCCGATCACGGTGAGCGGCGTCCGGAGGTCGTGGCGCAGATTTGCCAGCAGCTCCGTCTCGGCGCGCCGGCTGCGGGCCAGCTCGGCGCGCATCGCGTTGAACTGCCGGGTCACGTCCTGGACCTCGCTCGGCCCCTCGGCGGGCAGCGGCGGCGGCTGCCGCCCGGTGCCGGCCAGCGGCACGCCGGCCGTCGCGATGGCCAGGCGCCGCAGCGGTCCGGTCGTGGAACGCGCCAGCAGCCAGGCAAGCGGCCCGCCGACGAGGAGCAGGACCAGCCCCACGAGCGGCAGCGTCCTGAGGAGATCCCCGAGCGTCTCCGCGCCGGCCCGGTCGGGAGCGGCCAGCACGATCGCCCGGGGCAGGAGCGCGCCGGCCTGGGTGAGCGCGACGACGCTCGCGACGCGGGTCGTGCCGTCATCGAACCGGAGCGACGCGTCGGTCGCGGTGCCGCGTCCGCCGCTCGGGATGGCGGGCAAAGCCTCGGTCGGGAGGGCGGTTCCCGTCAGGCTGACCGGCGGACGGCCTTGGCCGGCCACGAACAGGAGCGTGATGTCGAGCGCGTCGAGCTGGTCGCGCAGCGTCTCCAGCGCGGTGGCCACGTCGGCCCGGTCGGCGCGGGCGCCGAGCTGCCCGACGATCGTCGCGCCCACGGCATGCAGGCGTCCATAGGCCGCATCCCGGTTGAGGCCTCGGAGCACCACGAAGAGCGCCCCGCCGACGGCGATGAGGACGGCCAAAGCCGTAACGGTCAGCGTCAGCGCGAGGCGCCCCGCGAGGCTCTTCGGCATCCCGGGCCGCCTAGCCGGAGTCGGCCGGGGACAGCGCCGCCCGGCCGGGCGGGACCAGCCGGTAGCCGACGCCGCGAACGGTCTCGATCGGCGGCCCGTCGTCGCCGAGCTTCTTGCGGAGCTCGCCGACGTGGACGTCGACGGTGCGCGTCTCGCCCGGGAAGTCGGTGCCCCATACGTCCTCCAGGAGCGCGTCCCGGGTCAGGACCACGCCGGGATCGCGGGCAAGCGCGATGAGCAGGTCGAACTCTCTTGCCCGGAGCTCCAGGCGCCGGTCGCCGACCGTCGCCTCGCGCCGACGGGCGTCGAGCCGGAGCGCACCGACCTCGATCGGCCTGGTGCCGGAGGCGGTGGCGGTCGCGCGCCGGAGGATCGCCTTGACCCGCGCCACGAGGGCCCGCGGGTTGAACGGCTTGGTGACGTAGTCGTCGGCGCCCAGCTCGAGCCCGACGATCGAGTCCACGTCGTCCGACCGGGCCGTGAGCATGAGGATCGGGGTCGCGCCGCGGCGCCGGATCTCGCGGCAGACGTCGAACCCGTCCTTCTTCGGCAGCATCAGGTCCAGGATGACGAGGTCCGGGTCGTGTCGCAGGTGGAGCGCGAGCGCCTCGTCGCCGTCTCGCGCGGCGATCACGGCGAAGCCTTCCTTCTCCAGGTAGAGGCGCAGCAGCTCCACGATGTTCGCCTCATCGTCGACCACGAGGATCCGCTTCATGGCCGCGAGTCTACGGCGCCGCAGGAGGCACCGGCGCGTCCAACGTAAGCGCCACGTAAGGCGATCGGGCTTCCGGGTGCCGACGCGGTGCCGCGCTCGAGATGCGCGCCGGTTCACCAGGCCGCCGGCCGCACGGTCCGCTTCGCCCCGGGCTGGCAAGGTTGCCCGATCGGGCAGGCGCGGATGCCCGATCGTCGGCCCCGAACCGCCTGTGGATCGGGCCGTCCACGCGCCAGCATCGACGCATGCACATGGGCTTCGCCGGGTGCGTCGATGCCTGAGCGGGTGGAGCTCGCCGGGCTCGACGATCAGGAGCAGTTGCGGCGCCTGGCGGAGACGCGCGGCCCCGGCCGGGCGACCCCGGAGATCGCGGCGGCATCCCAGGTGCTCACCCCGGAGCGGACAGGCCGCGGCTCCATGGGATCCGGCGCGGGCGCGCTTCCACGCGGGATCAGTCCCGCCGGCTTCATGGCGATGCAGCGCCTCGCCGGCAACCGGGCGGTGGTCCAGGCGCTGAGCCGCTCCATGCTGTCGGGACCGGCGCTGTCGCTGGGGTCTGGATTCGAGGCTGACGAGGAGTCGATCTCGGGCACGGCATCGCCGGCCGCCGCCGCGGAATCGCTGGCGGGGCAGGCAGGTGTTGCGCCCGGAGCGCCGGCGGGGGGAGCCGCCGGCGAAGGCGCGGGCGGCGCAGCGGGAGGAGCGGCCGGAGGAGCCGGGGAAGGCGCGCTGGGCGCCGGGCTTGCTGCGGCCGGCGGGTCCGCCG
>JARLHH010000047.1 GCA_031292335.1 Candidatus Limnocylindrales bacterium
CATCGGCACGGGGATCATTCCTCCACCCCCACCGGAATCCCCCGTGAGGAATGCCCCGGCGTTCCGTTCGGCGCGGCGCTTCATCTCGTCCTCCTTCCGCCAGCTCGGCAACCATGGGCCCGCGGCCATCGGGCGTCGAGACCCGAACGGATCGCGCCCGGACGCTCGGTGCGCGTCCGATCCTCGACGAGAGCGGAGCGCCCGTCGCCTCGCCGACATCCGTGCGCTTCGCGTTCCCCCGGCGAAGTCAACGCACGCAGGGAGCCTGACGCTTGCGGCACGCGGAGGCACGACATTCGAGGGTTGTAGCGGGCCCGTCGAGCCCGCCGGGTCGTCGGTCCCACGACCGATGGTATACTCCGGGGGAGTATGAGCGCGAGCACCCCGACCGCCCCCACGACGCCCGAGCCCCTCGAGGTCAGCTTCTCCGTCGTCGGGATGACGTGCGCCTCCTGCAGCAACCGGATCGAGCGCTTCCTCCGGAAGACGGACGGCGTCGTGGAAGCGAGCGTCAACCTGGCGACCGAGGTCGCGACCATCCGCTACCTGCCCCAGGAGGTCGGCCGCTCGGAGCTGGTCGGCGCGATCGAGAAGGCCGGCTACGAGGTCCGACCGGGCGCGCTCCAGGCCGCCGAGGCCCGGGCCGCACGGGACGGCGCGGGGGCGACGGGGGAGGAGAGCGCCGACGCGCTCGCCACCGAGCAGGAGGAGATCGAGCGCGCGCGGGCCGCCGAGACGCGCCAGCTGGGCCTGGAGTCGGCCGTGGCCATCGCGGTCGCCGCCGGGATCATGTTCCTCATGTTCGGGCCCATCCCGCTCGCCATGAACGACGTCAACCGCCTGGTCCTCTGGCCGGCGACGTTCGTCCAGGTGTGGGCCGGGCGCCGCTTCTACGAGGCGGCCTGGCGCTCGTTCCGGCACGGCTTGGGCACGAACATGAGCACGCTCGTCGCGGTCGGCACGAGCGCCGCCTGGGGATACAGCGTCTTCGTGACGATGTACCCGGAGATCGTGATGCGCGCCGGCCTGTCCGGCGAGACTTACTTCGACTCGTCGGCCATCATCATCGGCCTGATCCAGCTGGGCAAGTGGCTCGAGGCGCGGGCGAAGGGCCGAACCACCGGCGCGATCCGGCACCTCATCGGGCTCCAGGCGAAGACCGCCCGCCAGGTGACCGCGAGCGGCGACGTCGACGTTCCGATCGACCGCGTCCAGCCGGGCGACCTGCTTCGCGTCCGGCCCGGCGAGAAGGTCCCGACGGACGGGGTGCTTACCGAGGGCAGCAGCAGCGTCGATGAGGCGATGCTGACGGGCGAGGCGATGCCGGTTACGAAACGTCCCGGCGACGTGGTGATCGGCGCCACCCTGAACACGACCGGCAGCTTCGTGATGCGCGCGACGCGGGTCGGCAGCCAGACCGCCCTCGCCCAGATCGTGGAGCTCGTGCGCAGGGCGCAGGGCTCCAAGGCGCCGATCCAGCGCCTCGCCGACCGGATCAGCGGGGTCTTCGTCCCGGTCATCCTCGGCGTCGGCGCGCTCACGTTCGGGCTCTGGTGGTTCCTTGGGCCGGAGCCGAAGGTGACGCTTGCCCTGGCCGCCTTCATCACGGTGGTGGTGATCGCCTGCCCGTGCGCGATGGGCCTCGCGACGCCGACCGCGATCATGGTGGGCACGGGGCGTGGCGCGGAGGCCGGCATCCTGTACCGGGGCGGCGAGGCGCTCGAGTCCGCCCATCGCGTGACAACCGTCCTCTTCGACAAGACCGGCACGCTCACCCGGGGCTCGCCGTCGGTTGCCGACGTCATTCCCGCCCCCGGAGTCGAGCCCGTCGAGGTCCTGCGCCTGGCCGCGGCCGTGGAGGCGGGCTCCGAGCACCCGCTCGCGAGCGCCATCCTGCGCGCGGCCCGGGAGCGCGGCCTCGTGTTCGGTGGCGTGGAGCACTTCGCGGCGATCGCCGGCGCCGGCGCCGAGGCAACTGTGGACGGTCTGCCCGCGCTCGTCGGGAGCGCCCGGCTGCTCGGCGAGCGAGGGATCGATCTCGGCTCCCTCCGCCAGTCCGGCGACACGCAGGCTGCCCAGGGTCGGACGCCCGTCTTCGTCGCCCGCGGTGGCGTTGCTGTCGGGCTCATCACGGTCGCGGACCCGGTCAAGCCGGAAGCTGCGGAGGCCGTCCGTGCGCTCTCTGCCCAGGGCGTCACCGCGTGGCTCGTCACCGGTGATCACCGGGCGGCCGCGGAGGCCGTCGCGCGCGCCGCGGGCATCGCGACCGAGCGCGTTCGGGCCGGGGTCCTGCCCGGTGACAAGGCGGCCCTCGTGGCGGAGCTGCAGGCGGGCGGCGCGGTCGTCGCGATGGTCGGCGACGGGATCAACGACGCGCCCGCCCTCGCGGCCGCGGACCTCGGCGTCGCGATCGGGACCGGCGCGGACGTTGCGATCGAGGCCTCCGACGTCACGCTCGTGGGCGGCGATCCGCGGGGCGTGGTCGCCGCGCTCGCGCTCTCCCGCCGCACGATGGCCGTCATCCGCCAGAACCTGTTCTGGGCGTTCGCCTACAACGTCGTCCTCGTCCCGGTCGCGATGGGCGTCCTGTTCCCGACGTTCGGGATCACCATCAACCCGGCGATGGCCGCCGGCGCGATGGCGCTCTCCTCGGTGTCGGTGGTCTCCAACTCGTTGCGCCTGCGCGGCTATGACCCCCGGCCCGCGGCCGTCCTGGCGGCGACCCGCCACGTGGCCGGGACCCGGGTTCGCGACACGGCCTACCTCGGCCTGATCGCCCTCGCGGCGATCGGCGTCGCCGCCGGCGTCATCGGCTACGGGCGCTGGCTGGACGCGAACGCGCGGCCGGTGAACCTGGTGGCAACCGGCCTGCGGGGGGAGGCGCCGGTGGTTCGCGTCGCGGCCGGCCGGGATCTCCTGGTCACCTTCCGAAACGACGCCGCGGCCGTCCAGGTCTGCACGATCGCGGGCGTGCCCCAGGTGGAGCTCAACCCCCGCCCGGGCGCCACGGAGGCAGCCCGCTTCGCGATCGGGACGCCGGGAACCTACGCGCTGACGTGCGTGCCTGCCGGAAGTGCGGCGATGCCGGGGATGGACCTGTCCGCCGTCTCGGCCGGGCGGGTGGGAGCAATGTTCGTCGTCGGCCCTTGAGCGGCAGCTACGCCATGGTGTCCCGGGCGCGCTCCACCCAGTCGGGCGCGACCCTGGCGAAGCGGGCCTTGGTGAGATTCTGCCGGACGATCCAGCGCACGTCGGGGTTCGGATCCGCGAGCCACCGTTCGAAGGCGGGAAGGCCGAGCGTGATGTCCGCCGCCACGGCCACGGTCCAGCCGTAGCCGAGAGCCTGGCGCAGGACGCGAACGTCGTCGGCACGGCCATCGGAGGCGTCCCGGACTGATGCCGTGAGCCGGTCCAGGATCGCGAGCGTCGCGCTCACGGTGGTGCGATCGCGCAGCAGCCGAGGCTCGCACAGCGCGGCCATTGCCGCCCGTCCCTCGAGGTGCGATCCGCCTGCCCAGTCCTCCAACTCGGCAACCAGCGAACGGACGTCGAG
>JARLHH010000272.1 GCA_031292335.1 Candidatus Limnocylindrales bacterium
ACCTGTACGAGATCTTCATCCCGCTCCTCCTCGCCGGAGCGGCCATCGCTCTCGTGAACGGCCAGACCGCGGGCGACGAGGTCGCGGGGCGACTGGAGCTCTACCTGGCCCAACCGGTCGACCGGCGCGCCTTCTTCCTGGGTCGGGCTATCGCCGCGTTCATCGCGCTCGCCGTGATCACCGTCGTGCTCGTGGCCGTCCAGCTCGGGGCCGATGCACTCTTCGACCTGAGCATCGCCCTGGACCGCGTGCTCTCCACGCTCGCCCTGTGCGCCCTGCTCGCACTCCTCCACGGCAGCCTCGCGGTCGCAATCGCGGGCCTGCGGGCGCGCCCGACGTTCGTCCTCGGTGCCGGGGTGGGGATCGCCGTCGCCGGGTATGTCGTGGCCGCCCTGTTCTCCCTCAGTAGCGAGCTCGCCCCGCTGCGCCACCTCTCGCCGTGGGACTGGGCCTTCGGGGGCAACCCCCTGGAGCAGGCGACCGACGCCTGGCGCTATGCGGCGCTTGCCGTCCCGTCCGTCGCCCTGGTCGCGATCGGTCTTCTTGCCGTCACGCGGCGTGACATCACGGCGGCCTGATCGGACTGTCCCCGAGCAGCCCGCGGGCACGGCGAGCAGACACCGCCGGTTTCAACTGTCCGGCTCAGCCTCCACCGCGCTCGTCGCACCCTCGTCCTCCACTCCTGCCCAGCGCATGACCCGCGCCGCCGACGTTCCCTGCACGAGCAGGGTGAAGAGCACCACGCCGAACACGATCCCCTGCAGCAATCCGCGGTCGGGCGTCGTTTCCGGAATCGAAAGCGCAAGAGCGGCCGCCACGGCCCCCCGCAGACCGCTCCAGTTCATGACGTGGAGCCAGGCCAGCGGCAGCGGCCGACCGATCCCGAACCGGCGCTCGAGCCGTGCCGCGCCGCCCAGCAGCCCGTAGATGACGATCGCGCGACCCAGCAGCACGGCGACGACGCCCCAGAGGATCGAGACGGCCGCCGCCCCAAGCGTGGGAAGCGGGATCGCGACCCCGATCAGCAGGAACGCGGCGCCGGTGAGCACGAAGGCGAGGAACTCCCATACGACGTCGATCGCGTTCTGGGCGCGCGGGCTGATGCCCTCCCGCCGCCCGTACGAGCCGACGACGATCCCCGCCACGACGCTGGCGATGATCCCCGACGCGTGCCCGAGGTCCGCGACGAGGTAGGTCCCGTACGCCGCGAGGACGGTGAGCGTGAGCTCGATGAGGTGATCGCTCGTCGTCATCAGGGCGCGCGAGATGAGGAACCCGGACGCTGCCCCGATCGCGACGCTGGCCAGGAGCGCGGCCGCGAACTGCAGGACGCTGTCCCCGAGGGTTGGCGGCCTGGGTCCGAGCGCCGCGACCGCGACCACGAACGCGAGGGCGGCTGTGCCGTCGTTGAAGAGGCTCTCGGCGTCGACGAGCGTCACGAGGCGGCGCGGCGCGGCGAGCCGGCGCATCGTGCTGACGACGGCAACCGGATCCGTCGCCGAGACGATCGCGCCGACCAGGAACGCCTCGTTGATGGGCAGCCCCGTTGCGGCGTGCAGGACGAACGCGGCGACGGCGGCGGTGACCAGCACCCCGGGCACGGCGAGGAGCGCCACGCCCCCGAATGCCCGTCGAAGCTCGTTGCCGTCGAGACGATAGGCTGCCTCGAACACGAGACCGGGAAGGAGCGCCGTGGTCACCAGCTCTGGCGAGACAACCAGCTTCTCCTGCACCGGCAGCGCGGAGACCGCCAACCCGACGAGCACGAGCGCGACCGTGTAGGGGAGCCGCAGCCTGCCCGACAGGAACGCGACAACCGGCATCGCGACGAGGAACGCGACGAACAGGATGAGGTCGGTCGGCGGGGC